>JBCCHR010000499.1:0-1507 GCA_039028655.1 Bacteroidota bacterium | reverse complement strand
GACTATTGACTATTGACTATTGACTATTCACTATTGAATATTGCCTTCGCTAGTTCCAGTTTTCATCAAAATCCAGGTTGTCGTAATCTTCGGGATCGAAGCCATATTCTTCATCATCTTCCCCTTCGGTATCGGCAACAAACTCCTTCTCAGGTGCTTCTTCCGGGATGTGTCCATGGGCAAACATGAGGTTGGGGTAGGACCGTCCTTCTTCTCGTTCTGCGATCTCTCCCAACTCCACCAAAAACGTCCACATGTTTAGAAAATCGTATACGTAGATAAGCTTGGTCTGCTCTTCGTGAGTAACGTCGTCAATCGAGGTTTCGTTCATGATCCGTACATCGGAGCCAGCCTCACTCATGTCGAAAAGCGCGATTTCCTCGCCTTGTTCCCACTGGTCGTTGCTCACGTAGAAGGATGCCATTTCCTGCCCCGCAAAACCGAACGCCTGGGTAATCACGTTGTGCAGGTCTTCCAGTGTATTGGAGGCCTCGATCTCGATATCTCGAAACACATCTTCGTGGGTGTCCAGGATGATCCTAAAACGATAAAACATGGATAAAAAATTAGGTATGCAAAGTTAAAATATTCTGTTAGCCAGAAGGTTGATTTTATGTTTTTTTCTGAATCGTTAGCGGCTGAAACGATGTAGCGTGAACGTCATGGCCGAAAGCAGGAAAAACGCTACCACCTGGTGCAAAACACCCAGCCAAACCGGTACGCGTAGTATCAATGTAAATACACCCAGCACAAACTGAAGCACAACGAGTCCTATCAACAGGCGAACACCATTCTTTTGAAGGTTAGTAAGAGCAAGCTTTCGCGCTCGGTAGGCGATCATGGCAATAAAGGCGACCACCACATAAGCCAGGTACCGATGTACAAATTGCACCCCACTTTTGCCTTCCACGAAGTTCTTCCAAAGGGGTTCTCGTTCGATGGTAACCGATTCATGCATCCATTCGCCATCGCTCATGGTAGGCCAGTGGTTGTGGATCCATCCGGCATCTAATCCGGCGACAAAGGCTCCCCAAACTATTTGCAGCAGCAATACAAAAAGCCCCCATCGTATGAGGTTTCTGAATTTCTTCTGAACCGCTTTTCGCTCCGGAAAACGAATATCCAGTGCTACCCAAAGTGTATATGCAAAGGTGATGAACGCCGTGGTGAGGTGCATGGCCAACCGATAATGACTCACATCCGGGCGGTCTACCAGTCCACTTTTTACCATATACCAGCCCAAAAATCCCTGGAAGCCACCTAAAAAGAGTAGCACCACGCATTTTCGAAGGGTAGACGACGTCAATTGCTTCCGAAGTAAAAAATAGAGAAACGGAATTAAGAATACAACACCAATTAAGCGCCCGATCACCCTGTGTAACCATTCCCAAAAGTAAATTCCCTTAAAATCCTCCAGGGTGAAATTGTAGTTGATCTTTTGATATTCGGGATACTGTTTGTAAAGTTCGAACGCTTCCTGCCACTCCGTTTCATTCATGGGTGGGAT
>JBCCHR010000498.1:0-1536 GCA_039028655.1 Bacteroidota bacterium | reverse complement strand
GAAATTTATTAAAGACTGAAAACATGAAAAAATTACTGTCTGTACTCTGTATGCTCTCCTTATCGATCACTTTAATGGCCCAGCCTGCAGAATTGCTGGAGAACGAGTGGCATATGCACCAGCTCATCAAAAATGGAGAATCTTTCATACCCTATGGATCGAATGTAGGTTTTATAGTGGACTTTTACGAGGGCGATCCGGAAGAGATGTTCCTTGAGTACTACGCACTTCATTTGTACGCCATTGAAATCGTATTCTCCTCGACCGAACCTACTTTCGAGCCCCTTACGGATTTCGGTTTGGCCGACCACTATTGTACCAATGACCCGTGCCTTAAATTTGGCGCACAGTACGACAATTTTTACCTGGATGTTGGAGGAACTTATTCTTATGAGATCACTTCGAACAGCAATGGCAGCGAAACATTGGTAGTTACAGCACCCAATGGCGATCAGGCTATTTACAACACCTTTTTGTTAAGCTCGGAAAGTAACGCTCTTTTGGATTTCGGGATCGCTCCCAATCCCGTGACCGAGCTATTGTCAGTTTCGGTTGCTTCTTCCATCATAGAAAGCATGGTGGTTTACTCCGCATCGGGACAAACAGTACTGAGACAGAAAGACACATCAACTCAATTGGATGTTTCCGATCTCACTTCCGGAATCTACTTTGTCCAGATCAATACCGAAGAAGGTACTACCATCAAAAAATTTATTAAAAAGTAGGACGAACATTTCGTAATTCTTCATGCAACGAGTCCTCCGCTCGCAGGGCTTTTCATTGGTTGTCAGGGAGAATCCTCTTTCAAAAAGGTGGAAATGACCCTTGATTGCAATGGATGCTATCCACTAGATTTGAGCCTCCCGTAATACTTCCCATAAACCAAAATAGCACGTTCGAGCCTGGCTGTTCAATCGCTTGCCAGTACCAACGTCCTATAAACATATTAAAAGCATGAGCAATACCGTATTGAATATACTCGACTTCGGGGCCGTAGGAGACGGATCTACAGACGATTCACCCGCATTTCTAAAGGCATTCGCCGAACTCAAAACACGTCCCATTTACGATCCAACCGGAGGCAACAATCCTACTCACGGAGTGGGGCAAATACACGTTCCCAAAGGCATCTACCGAATCGACCAACCGATCTTCCTAAAAAACGCACTGGGATTTAAAATTACTGGCGAATCCACTTTTGCGAGCTGTTTCCTGGTCGATCCAGCGCACTTTAAGAAACCCAACGGATGGATCGGGGATGCCGCCATGTTCAATTTACACACCTATAATACCGTAAGTTTTGAAGACCTTACCTTCATCCATCGAGTGGAGCATACTAACAACAAAGAGGAGTGGGATATTAATCTCTTCAACCTCAACGGGCAAAGCGGCGGTCGCAATTTTAGCCTACACCGCTGTCGCACCCAAAATTTCCAACGCATCCTCAACTTCCAATTCGCCGTGGAAGAGAACAATAGCAATCCACCTCAGCCGGTTTATTATGATCTAAACGAGGACACGACCAGCTGTTTCAAT
>JBCCHR010000497.1:0-1627 GCA_039028655.1 Bacteroidota bacterium | reverse complement strand
GTTCCTTTGCCGGGAATTCGTGACGGTATCAGTCTGTTTTGATACGTATTTGGAGGGATACTTGACTGTTACCGTCGCCACTGCCCACTACAACCACTCAAGAAGTCATGGCCTCTGATCCCGCTTTTGAAAAGCCACCGTTTCACGCTTCTTCCGTAGAATTCCAAACTTTCGGGCATCCACAATAATAAGCTTCATAAAAAGTTATATTTTTACTGAAAATTTACATGAATGAAGTATTTATACGCCTTGGCCGTACTTGGATGTGTGATCTTATGGAGTTCCTGCCGTAACGATTTTGAGACGGTACCTTCCACCGGGAATCTGGAATTCTCCCGCGACACTGTTTTTCTGGATACCATTTTTAGCAATATTGGTTCGAGTACCTACAACCTCAAGGTGTACAACCGAAGCGACGAAGATATTAGCATTCCAACCGTGCGCCTGGGTGAAGGTGAGGCCTCCAATTACCGTCTTAATGTAGACGGAATGGCTGGGAAGGTGTTTAACGACATTGAGATCCTTGCCAACGACAGCATCTTTATTTTTGTAGAGACTACGGTCGACATTGCCACACAAACAGACGGTTTTAGCTTTCTGTATACCGATCAGATCCAGTTCGACAGTGGTGCGAACCAGCAAAACGTAGAATTGGTTACCCTGGTGCAGGATGCCATTTTTCTTTTTCCTGAATTGGATTCGGAAGGCATGGTGGGAACCATCAGTCTGGGGATGGACGAGGAAGGCAACCCCATACTGGTAGAAGGGTTTGTGCTGGAAGAAGATGAACTGAATTTCACCAACGAAAAGCCCTATGTGATCTATGGTTATGCCGTGGTTCCGTCCGACAGGACACTCACGGTCGATGCCGGTGCCCGAGTGCATTTCCATGCCAATAGCGGGATCATAGTAGCGGAAGACGCCACCATGTTGGTAAATGGCGCTCCAAGTACCGACCCGGTTGCCCTGGAGAACGAAGTGATCTTTGAGGGCGATCGCCTGGAACCGGAATTTGCCGACGTGCCAGGACAATGGGCTACGATCTGGCTTACCGCAGGAAGCACGGATCACGTGTTTACCAATACCACTATTAAGAACGCCATTGCGGGTATCCTGATGGATAGCTCGGATGGCGATCGTACGCTTACCCTAAGGGATGTACAGATCTACAACAGCTCTAATGTTGGGCTTCTGGCCAGAAATGGAAATATCTACGGGGAGAACATGGTCATCAATAACAGCGGACAGGCTTCCCTGGCATTGCAGTTAGGTGGCTTCTACGAGTTTAATCACTCCACCTTTGCCAATTATTGGACCAATAGTTTCCGCTCCTTCCCTGCTGTACAGATCGATAACATCATTCCCGAAGTGGCCGAAGCCGACCTGGTGCAGGCTAATTTCAACAACTGTATCATCTATGGGAACGAACAACGAGAACTTGGATTCCTGCAATCGGAGAATGCGGCTCTTGATTTCAATTTCAACTTTAGCAATTGCTTGATCCGTTTCGAGGATCCAAATGGTGAGTTCAACGGACTGGCCAATTACGATTTCAGCAATGATGCCCTTTACACCAACAGTCGCTTGAACCAGGATCCTATTTTCCAGAACACCAATTTGAATAATT
>JBCCHR010000496.1:0-1641 GCA_039028655.1 Bacteroidota bacterium | reverse complement strand
GCACGTCGAGGTATACCTTGGATTTTACTTCTCCGGCCAGGAAAACCTGTCCTGTGGTAACCAGCGTTTCGCAAGCCACTTTCGATTGGGGGTCGAACGCCAGGAAATTATCGATAAGTGCGTCGCTTATTTGGTCTGCAACTTTATCCGGATGTCCTTCAGAAACACTTTCCGAAGTAAATAAATAGGCCATAGTCTATGGGTTTTAAAATACATGGTCCGAAAGAAGATCTGACTGTTAGAAAGTCGAAGGTAGTTTGCACTGCCTTTAGCATTTTTAGCTCCCGTTTTCAAGCAATTATCGCTTTGAATTGCTTTGGCCGGGGAAGAGGTTGCAATCAGTCAAATCTTTCCTCTGGATCGGCGCAAATGTAAGCAATCTCCCCAAACTAGGAAAGAGAATTATTGTTTCTGTAAAACGGCGCGCTGAATTGCTCCAACAGGGTAGGAGATCACCTCGGTATTCGGGTCGGAATCCGGGTAGGTAACCCGCTGATCTTTGGTTCTGGAAGTCACAATTTCAAACACCATATGATCCTTTTCGAAGGTGATAAAAGTCGTAAGCAGCGTACCATTTACCTCAAACAACGAGTACATTCGGTTGCCAACTACCTTGTCGTCCAAAATGATACCGTTGTTCTCGTCTACGATATAGGTCCCCGTTGCCTTGTTTTTTTCCACCAGGGTGTAGTCGCGTTCCTGGCGATCGCCGTTCATGATATAGACGAGCTTGTATTGGTAGTTACCTACCGAATCCGTTGGTTGAAGATGAAACTCCATATCGATCGTTTGCGTTCCCGACTTCCCGATGATGTCCAGGGGTCCCGAATACATTCCGAAGTAATCATCAGGAAAATTGATTTCCTGAGACCACAGTTGGAAATTGGCAAACAACACAAGCAGTAAGGTATAAAGTGCCGTTTTCATAGTGCTCAAAATATAGCCGAAATGTACTAAAATTGGGGCATTTCTAACTTGTTTTCAATTTTTTTGACCGCTCACAATTTTGTGAACGTCGGAAATCCTCATCATCTAATATGCTGAAATGCAGATATATACCTTGTTTTTTTTATTGCTGAATTTATTCTGAAAACCAATTTACGGTGTTTAAAGGATGGGACTTCGGCTAATTTCGAAGGGAATTTGAATCAATTTCCCATACATGAGCCCACTGAATAAATACAGCCGCACTGTCACTCAGGACCCAACCCAACCCGCAGCGCAGGCCATGTTACACGCCATCGGACTCGCCCGTGAAGATTTTTACAAGCCCATCGTGGGTATTGCCAGCACCGGCTACGAAGGCAACCCGTGCAACATGCATTTGAATGAGCTCGCCCAGCTTGCCAAGGAGGGAACACTGCAAGAAGAGGTGGTTGGGCTTATTTTCAACACCATAGGTGTGAGCGACGGCATTTCCATGGGAACTCCGGGAATGCGGTACTCACTCCCTTCGCGGGACATCATCGCCGATTCTATGGAAACGGTGGTGCAGGCGATGAGCTACGATGGACTGATCACGGTAGTGGGATGTGACAAGAACATGCCGGGTGCGTTGATGGCTATGATCCGGTTGGATCGACCGTCCATCCTGGTGTATGGGGGTACGATCGATTCGGGCCATCACAATGGAAAAAAATT
>JBCCHR010000495.1:0-1650 GCA_039028655.1 Bacteroidota bacterium | reverse complement strand
TTGATGCCGAAAGTGGCGATGTGCGCACCGAAGATGGAGCTGGAGTGATGTTGTATGCGGTGAGTAACAGTGTACGGGCCAGTGCCAAGGAAGCCAGAAAGGTAAAGAAAGACCTGGAACGGGCGAAGAAAGCCGGAAAATTGGACAAGGACGCAACGGTTTCAGCAGAAAACCTAAAGAAGATTGGCTATGGAGAGTCCGAGGCTACCCAGTATGCCACGAGTTATAAGGTGTACAATTCGGCCAAGAACAAAGCCCAACAGGAAGATGTGATGAGCGGCTTTGGAAATAACGGGGGAGAAGAATTCCTTAGTTTCTTGCAAACCGGAGAGTCGATGGTGGTGAACCAGGATGACGATTGGAAGAAATGGTATGACGATATGAGTGGCCGTATCCTGAAGATCCAAAACCAGGACGGAAGCTGGAACGGACACCACTGTATCACGAGTCCCGTGTTTTGTACGGCGACCAGCATCCTACTGCTCACCGTGGAAAACGACATCGAATTCCTGAGTAAAGTAGGCGAATAATGGGAGGAAAAGTCGGTTTTTATAAAAGCCGACCTACCTTCTTTTGTGGTTCGAAAAATCGAACTTACATTTAAATTGCAAATAGTTTAGGTTGGTTTAAACACCGCCACGTTTTTACGGCACCGATGCCGATTCTCCTAAGCCAAGAGGAAGGATAACGTGGCGGTGTTTTTTTATGGGTGACCTGCCCAATCCATTCAGCAGAAAACACCATTACATTTTTTACGAAAGTTGGCGTACTAACAAACCCGCTGTTCCAATTGGCGAAGTAAGGCCGTTTTGCGATCCATAATCTCCGGCGTTTGTTCCTGGCGGTGGTAATAATCCATGAGGAGTTTTGCATAATTCAGGAACACATCGTCGGTAGGCACCGGACAAGGTTCAAAATCGTATACCTGATCCTCAGGGAGGTTAAAAAAGGCCCCGCCGGTGGTACGGCTCACCCGATCCAACTCCAGTTCGTAATTTTTGGCATCGGCAGTGACGTTGGCGTCTTTTTCATTGCAGCCATAGATATGGAGGGTCATATAGCGACCGGTGGATGGATTGCCCATCTGGTGGATCATGGCATTGACCACCTTTGTGCATGCTCCAGTTGGAAGGATCTCCTTTTTGGCAAAACTCAGGGTGTCGTCCTTATGCTTGTAGATGAAATGATGCACATTACCAAAAACCTGAACCACCCCCCATTGGGTATAGCCGTGGTTGTGGATGGACGAATAATCTCCGGGATTCCAGGACATGGCCATGATCTCGAATTTTCCAGCGTCGTGGATCATTTTCCTACCGTAACCGTCCTCGATAGGGTGGTCAAAGTCGGCATACGGAAGCAAGTCCTCCGCCTGTATATTGGATTGCTCAACAAATTGTTTGATGATCTCGGCATTGATCGTCTGATCCTGATCGATCGCCGCCTGAATGCGATTTTTTAATGTTTCTAAAGATTGAGGTAGTATGTCTACTAACATGTTGGTATTTTTAGATAAATAATATAAGCTGTCTTTATTCAATAATGTACTGCATGATCACGATGTCCACCCATTGGTCGTTCTTGTAGCCAATTTGTTTCTGGCGTCCCACGATCGTGTAACCGAGTCGTTAGTTATAGGCAATAATTACC
>JBCCHR010000494.1:0-1794 GCA_039028655.1 Bacteroidota bacterium | reverse complement strand
TTACAATCTTCGATTGTCCCGAAAACGGGCGAATGAGGTAAAATCTCGTTTGCGTGAGTTTACCATTGTTTCTTCTGATGGTTATGGCGAGATTGATAGCCCTGCGGCCGAAAACCGTCGTGTAGATATTCTGGTGCACCTCAAGATCGATCACATCGCCGAGGAAGGTGAAGTGATCGAACCTCCTCAGGTTCCGTCCATGACACAGCCCACAATTGCCGGCTTGATCCAACCTAAAAAAGGAGACAAGGTAATACTCGAAGGTATCCGCTTTTACCCCGACCGCGACGTGATCATGGATGAAAGCAAGGAAGCCCTTGAGGAATTGGTGCGGTTCCTGCAACAAAATCCTGAGGTAAAATTCAAGCTAATAGGCCACATATGCTGCGGCGATCCCATGAAGCCAGGCAAAGACCTCAAAAACGTACGTACCGGTAAAAACAATCTTTCCGAAGCGCGCGCCAAGGCCTTACATAATTACCTGGCCAAGCAGGGAATTTCAACACGTCGGATGCGCTATATCGGGATGGCATTTCGCCAATCGACCGGGAAGGGTGCTCAATTTGACCGGCGCGTTGAGATCGAGATCACTTCGGTGAATTGAAACCCTTGACAAGAACCCTTAAATACATCCATCATTATGTTCACCACCTTCGAAGCTATTACCCCTAAAGAGATCTTACCGGGATTCAAGGCGCGATTTATTCATACCGCGTCACAGACCCTTTCACTGGTTACTATTGAAGAAGGGGCGGTCCTTCCTGAGCATGCCCATATGCACGAACAAATATCTCAAGTGTTGGAAGGTAGTTTTGAGCTCACGGTGGGAAAGGAAACCCGTGTATGCTCGCCGGGAGACATTGCCCTGATCGATTCGAACGTGCCTCATTCAGGGAAAGCACTTACAGCCTGTACGATCTTCGATATTTTCACTCCTGTACGAGAGGATTATCAGTCTCTCTAGCGATTACGCCAGAAGAAGGGTGTTATGAGGATAAGCACCGTAAATAATTCCAGTCGACCGATCAGCATAAGAAAAGTTGCCCACCACTTGGCAGGTGTAGGCAAACCGGAGTAGTTTTCGACAGGTCCTAGATCACCCAAGGCGGGTCCCACGTTTCCAAGGGACGAGGCGGCACCTCCCAGCGCCGTGTCGAAATCCAGACCAAGTGCGGTGAACACTCCAACTCCAATTATAAAAGCCAACATATAAAGAATAAAGACTCCCAGAATATTGAACACAATGGGTTGAGGCACTGCTCGCTTGTTGTATCGTACCGGTAAAATGGCACGCGGGTGCAACGTTCTTCTAAACTCTAAAAGTCCATTTTTGATCATGATAAGGTGGCGCACCAACTTGATCCCTCCCGAGGTGGACCCGGCAGAGCCTCCCAGGAACATGATTCCTAAAAAGAATACGGTAAGAAACGGGGTCCACGCGGTGAAGTCGGCCGTTACAAAGCCAGTCGTGGTAACGATCGCGAGTACCTGGAACAAGCCATGACGAATGGTACTTTCGAGTTGGCCCCAAACCATGGGATGCACCACGGTAGACTGTGTGATATCCACCTCCCAGTAGATCACACCAACGGCAACGATGGTGAGCACCAGTATCGAAAGCCAGTACACGCGAAACTCCTCGTCCTGTAAGATCTTGGAAAACCTGGTTTTAAAGGCAAAGTAGCTCAACACGAAATTGGTCCCGGCCAAAAACATAAAGATCATGATAATGTATTGGATGACCGGCTGGCCGTTCCAATGGGCAATACTGGCATTTTTGGTTGAGAATCCCCC
>JBCCHR010000493.1:0-1795 GCA_039028655.1 Bacteroidota bacterium | reverse complement strand
GTCCAACTTCAGCGTTGGTGTGAACCTGTTTTTTAAATTGAATGAGTACCTTGCGAAACTCATGAGCTCGTGGTCGCAATACGATGTTTCTGTGGAAGAGATTCATCATACGCAAAAGAAGGATGCCCCCAGCGGCACAGCCATTTCGATTGCGGAAGGGATCTTAAAATATTCGCAGCAGGAAAAATGGGAACTCTCACCGGGAAGCAAGGACGCTTTGCAGATTTCGGCCTTGCGAAAAGATGATGTAAAAGGAACCCATCGCATCGACTATGTCTCGGAGATCGATTCCATACGCATCGAACACGAAGCGCACTCACGGGATGGGTTTGCCATGGGAGCACTACTGGCAGCCGAATGGCTCATTGGTAAGAAAGGAGTCTTTACCATGGACGATGTGCTTCAGATAAATGAATAAAAACACAATGGCCTACGGGCGGTTTGAAGGGAGATCTCTTCAGAAAAAATAAAAAATCATGACAATAACTGGTTGGTTACTCTTTTTCCTTGTCGTACAGGTGATCCACTTTATCGGAACCTGGAAACTCTATCAGGCCGCAGGTCGTAAAGCCTGGGAAGCCGCGGTCCCCATTTACAACGCCGTGGTGCTAACCAAGATCATTAACCGCCCGTGGTGGTATGTGATCCTTCTTTTTATTCCAATCGTCAATCTAATCATGTTTCCGGTGATATGGGTAGAGACCTTGCGAAGCTTCGGTTTTAACAGCACCAAAGACACCTGGCTTGGGGTGCTTACCCTTGGATTTTATATCTGCTACATCAATTACACCCAGAAACTGGAGCACATTAAGGACAAAAGTCGTAAAGCGCGCACTTCTGCAGGCGAATGGACCAGTTCCATACTGTTTGCCGTGGTGGCTGCAACGTTGGTACACACCTATTTCATGCAGCCCTTTACCATCCCTACTTCCTCCCTCGAGAAAACGTTATTGGTGGGCGATTACCTTTTTGTGAGTAAAATACATTACGGACCGCGCGTGCCTATGACCACTGTAGCACTGCCCATGGTGCATGATAGAATCCCTTTTACCAATGCCAAATCGTATTATAGCGGACTCGAATTTCCTTATTTCCGATTGCCTGGTTTCCAGGATATCAAGCACAACGATATTGTAGTGTTCAGTTGGCCGGTAGACGAATATGTGGACATAGGCCCTCCTCCCAGCGGCTATATGTACAAACCTATCGACAAGAAATCCAACTATGTAAAACGCTGTGTAGGATTACCCGGCGATTCGCTGGCGTTGAAAAATGGATACGTTTACATCAATGGAGAGAAGAACGATCTTCCGGACCGGGCCAAATTATTGCACCACTATACCGTAACAGCTTCACAGCCATTAGGCCAGAAGTTCGTAGATCAATTTGATATCGAAGAGGCCTATCGACCCTTCTACAAGATCGACCCGGTTATTTGGGATGACGAGCGCGTAAAGGCTTTCTTGAGAGATAACAATGCCGACAACATCCGTGAAGTGTCCAGAGATTCTACAGCAGTGGAGGTAACAGGATTTATTAACAAGGATCTGGTGAGCCGTTTTAAAATGGAGGTGTTGACCACCAAAATGAATGTGAACATCACCGAGGAACAGGCCGGATGGATACGAGAATTGCCGGAGACTGAATCGGTTGAGATCTACAGCTTCCCGAAGGGTGATAGCGATTTATTTCCGCAATTCTCGTATCCATCCGGCCTGTTCCTCGGTGATGTTCACCTGGTAATCACGACTCCTGTTAGATCACTATCTTGTTTTAATTCTGTGATCAACTCAGG
>JBCCHR010000492.1:0-1831 GCA_039028655.1 Bacteroidota bacterium | reverse complement strand
CCTTCGTTTTCCTTCAGCATATACTGTACGATCACACCATTCTTCTCAAGAGCTTCCACCATTTGGTCGGATTCTGCCTGGACCACACGTGGATCGTTGGCCCCTTGAGCTACAAATAAGGCTGCTTTGATCTTATCCACGTTGTAAACCGGGCTGTTCTCTCTCATCATTATGCTGTCGTTGGTAGCGGGATTCCCCACCATTTCGTACAACATTTCCTTGTAGGGCTCCCAATAAGGAGGAATTGTTTCCATGAAGGTGAATAAATTGGAAACACCTACATAATCAACCGCCGCAGCATAGAGGTCCGGAGTATTAGTAATACCTGCCAGGGTTGCGTATCCCCCGTAACTTCCACCGTAGATCGCGATCCGGTCTGGATCGGCGATGCCTTCATCAATCAGCCATTGAACCCCGTCGGTAATGTCATCCTGCATGGCCTGACCCCATTGCTTGAAGGAGCTTTCCCAAAACTGGCGACCGTATCCCGTTGATCCTCTAAAGTTCATCTGTAGTACAGCATACCCTCTGTTTGCAAGCAATTGTACTTCCGGATTGTATCCCCAGGTATCCCGAGCCCATGGTCCGCCATGAGGATTCACCACCACTGGAAGATTCTTGGCTTCCACACCTACTGGCAGCGTAAGGTATCCGTTAATGGTCAATCCATCGCGACTTTTGTAGCTTATAGGTTCCATACTGGCCATGTGTTCCTTATTGAGCCACGGGCTCAGATCGGCCAGATGCTTCATGCTACCGTCGGTTTGGTCGAAGAAATAATAGGAGCCTCTCGACTTGTCATCGGCCACGTAGATCAGATGTTTGTCTTCGTTCTTGTTGGATGAAGCTACGTAGTACAAATTATCTTCTCCCAAATCACTTTCAAACTTGGCAAAGATCTCTTCGGTCTCCTTGTCCAAAAAGGTGCGTTCCAGTTTGGCCGTTGTATAATTGATATAGAGTGGCACTTTTCTTTTTTCTGAATAGCTCATGCCGCTTACATCCACTTCGTCATGACTAAAGATCTCTTCGATTTCCTTGTTCTCTTTAAGGTCATATTTCACAATAGCTGCCTTATCCCGACCCAGGTCAGAAGTGGCGTACACCACATTTCCGTTATCGAAATCGAAGAACTGTGGCGCCAGGGTTTGCTTAAAGTTGAGCGTGATCACTTCGGCAAATGCATCAGTCTCATTTTCACGATATAAGATAGTGTTATCTACACCATTCGTTTTATAGGCAATTCGAAGTTTACCGTCATGATCTGTTTGCCATCCGGTGATATCTCCGGGGTTTTCGTAGAGCAATTCCATATCTCCATTGGTGATATTAATTCGATAAGGATCGAATACCTGTGGAATGCGTTTATTAAGGCCAATGATCATTTCTTCGTCATTGCCTTCCAGGTTATCGATGATTTGGGCTCGCACACCGTCGAATGGAGTGAGATCTACTTCGTTCTCGCCGTTCTTTTCAACAGAGTACAAGTGGAAGTTCTCGTTTCCACCTTGATCTCTAATATACACCAGTCGATCATTGCTTGCCCAAAAATATCCTCCGATATCTCGGTCTTCCAAAGAGGACACGCGGGTTACAGAATCGGTCTCGATATTTTTCACATGAATGTTCATACGAGACTTATAGGGTGCCAGATACGACATATGGCTACCATCCGGGGATAACCGGAAGGTGCGTTGATCAGAATTTTTCATAAAATCCTCAACCGAAATGGTTGGAGGAGGGGTCATTACCTCTGCCACATCGCCCGTTTCCTCGGGCGTCTGCTTACAGGCATATACAGCGACAATTAGAAAGATGAATGTCAGTTTTT
>JBCCHR010000491.1:0-1838 GCA_039028655.1 Bacteroidota bacterium | reverse complement strand
GTCGAAAAAGCTCACCTTGAAAAAGAACAACCACTACAAAAGACCATTTCATTACAATATGTCCGGCATTGTTTTGGAGCATAGCGGTCTGGTGCCTGTGAAGTCTGTGAACAAGAAAAGCCAGGAAGCCCTTCGTATCGAACGTGACTCTGAAGGGTCGGCGGCAACGACCATCAATGTAAATCCGTTATTTACCTTTTTCCTTACACCCAAGTTTGTAGTGGCCGAATTGCGAGAAGGATCACCAGCTGCGGAAGCAGGAGTTTCCGTAGGTGATGAGATCATCTCCATCAACGGAAAACCGTTTTATCAATGGGAGCTAACCGAGGTAAACGCCCTGTTCACCTCCAAAAGCGGAAAGAAGATCACCCTGCAATTGCTCCGCAATGGAATGAAGGTCAAGAAGAAGTTTGTCCTGAAAGAGATGCTATAAAAAAACCGCCTTTTTTAGGCGGTTTTTTTATCTATTGCGTTTAAGATTATTTGGTCTTTTCGAGTACGCTTTTGTTGGAATCGGGTGCCAGTACTTCCCCGTTGATCTTCAGGGCCTTGATAGGCTCGGTTGCGTTTGAATACACGGTAATGGTCTTTCTGATCTTTCCAACACGATTGGTGTCGTACTTCACTTTGATCGAGCTTGTTGCTCCGGCTGCTACAGGTCCATTTGGTTTTTCAGGTACTGTACATCCGCAGCTTGACTTGACGTCGGTGATGATCAAGGGTTCGTTCCCGGTATTTGTAAATTCAAAGGTACGAGTGCCATCACTGCCTTTCTCGATCTGTCCATAGTTGATCGACTCCTTCTTGAAAGTAATCTCGGCCTGGGCATGGCCAGCGTAACTAATAAGGGCGATTACTGCTACTAAGATAATTTTTTTCATGGTTTCTAATTTTTAAGGGTAGACTAAAGTAGGTAACTTTTATACAAACTGCAAGATAAGTTATTCACTTTATTAATTTCATAATATTTCTGTAATACCTACTTTTGCTCATTACGTTTCAAAAATTAGACCAAAAATGGCTTTAGAGGCAAAATATAACGCGCAAAACGTTGAAGATAAGTGGTATAGCTACTGGATGGAACATAACTATTTCCACAGTGAAGTTGATGACAGAGAGCCTTATACGATCGTCATTCCGCCTCCCAATGTGACAGGTGTCTTGCATATGGGACATATGCTTAACAACACCATTCAGGATGTCCTTATCCGTCGGGCCCGTCTGCAGGGATATAACACCTGTTGGGTACCCGGTACCGACCATGCCTCTATTGCTACCGAAGCCAAAGTGGTCGCCAAGTTGAAATCGGAAGGCATCGAGAAAAACGACATTTCCAGAGAGGAGTTTATTGGTCACGCCTGGGATTGGACGCACAAGCACGGAGGCATCATTTTGGAACAACTTAAAAAATTGGGGGCTTCCTGCGATTGGGATAGAACTGCCTTTACTATGGACGACCACCTGTCGGCCTCCGTGATCAAGGTGTTTGTGGATCTTTACCGCAAAGGAAATATTTACCGGGGCTATCGCATGGTAAACTGGGATCCGCAGGCGCAAACTACGCTGAGTGATGAAGAAGTGATCTACGAAGAGAAGCAAGGGAACCTTTACTACCTCAATTATCAGATCGAAGGCAGCGATGAACACCTCACCATTGCCACCACACGTCCGGAGACCATTTTGGGAGATACTGCCATCTGTATCAACCCGGAGGACGAGAGGCATACCCACCTAAAAGGTAAAAACGCGATCGTGCCTATATGCAACCGTGTAATTCCCATCATTGAGGATTCCTACGTTTCTATGGAATTTGGTACGGGATGCCTTAAAGTAACCCC
>JBCCHR010000490.1:0-1847 GCA_039028655.1 Bacteroidota bacterium | reverse complement strand
CATGATACTCGACGAGGTTTCTGTACTCATCGTAGGACATGGCCTTTTCCAAGCTGTTGTCGATAATTTGATCTAATTCTTGTGTTTGTTTGTTCATCACTTTTTCCATGCACCTTCAGTCGTAAAATAATAGAAATCTTACTACCTTGAAACTTGCAAACAACTAAACCTGAAAAACACTATGAAGATTCGATGTTCCTGGTGCGGGGACGACCCACTTTATATGACTTATCACGATGAGGAATGGGGCGTTCCTGTTTACGACGATGACACCTTATTTGAATTCCTGATCCTGGAGACTTTTCAGGCCGGACTGAGTTGGATCACGGTACTGCGCAAACGGGAAAACTTCCGCAAAGCCTTCGACAATTTCGACTACGAAAAGATTGCCAATTACGGCCAGGACAAGATCGATAGCCTGTTACAGGATGCGGGGATCATACGAAATAAATTGAAAGTACATGCCACGATAAGCAACGCCATCGCCTTTATGGAAGTTCAGAAGGAATTTGGAAGTTTTAGCAAGTACATATGGGGTTTTGTGGACGGAAAACCCATTCAAAATGTTTGGAGAACCATGGCCGAAATACCCGCAAATACGCCCTTGAGTGATGCCATAAGTAAAGACTTAAAAAAGCGAGGATTCAAGTTTGTGGGCACCACGGTGGTATACGCTCACATGCAAGCCACGGGTATGGTCAACGACCATGTTACCGATTGTTTTCGGTACTCGGAAGTATAACTAGTTGGTGCCGGATATCGCGAGGTACTTGTTTTGTTCAACGCTCAAGTTGAGGGCTTTTAGGGTTTGTTTGTAACGAAACAGCAGCATTTTATCGGTAGGCTTCTCGTGTTCAAACACCTTCTCGTACCACTCTTTGGCCTTCACGAAATTATTTTGAAAATAGTATTCATTGGCAAGTTTCAGGTGGATTTCGGGCGTACCGTAGCCTTCTTTCACTACCTGTTCATAAACTTTGGTAAGATC
Source organism: Bacteroidota bacterium (assembly GCA_039028655.1). Classification (GTDB taxonomy): domain Bacteria; phylum Bacteroidota; class Bacteroidia; order Flavobacteriales; family Flavobacteriaceae; genus Aureisphaera. Next base: position 859 of record JBCCHR010000490.1, on the reverse strand, counting down.
AATATCCTTATTTACGTCGGTCTGCGCCGTGGCCGAGAAGGCCCAGAAAAGGCAAACGACCCACATAAGAGGTTTCAAACGGTTCATAGTGTCAAATTTGGGAACATTGTGGCTAATGTGCTGATAATCTGATAAAAAACCAAAAATAATCGATGAACGGTCAAATTTTTGAAAATCCGACGCTACTAAAACGTGGTAAAAGCAGCAATATTTTATTCCAGGTATCGAAGAAATTGGGCTCTAGGTATCTCTATCGCTCCTATGCTTTCCAAGTGCTGGTTATACACCTGGCAATCGATCAACGCATAATCCTGCTCCGCTAGCTGTTGTGTGAGGAAATGCAAGGCTACCTTAGAGGCATTGCTCACCAAGCTGAACATGCTTTCACCACAGAATATTTTTTGCTTCGGAAGGTCTACGCCGTACAAGCCACCTACCAAGACACCATGCTCCCACACTTCTATAGAATGCGCATGCCCGGCTTTGTGTAATTCTTCGTAGGCCACTAGCATCTCATCGGTGATCCAGGTTCCGGCCTGCGCCGTTCGCTTAACCGCCGCACAATGCCGCGCCACCTGGGCAAAGGCCTTATCCCGGGTACATTCAAAGTTGCCGGTACGAAGCACCTTTCGCATACTCTTGGAGATCTTCAATTGGTCGGGATACAACACCATTCGGGGATCAGGACTCCACCAGAGTATGGGATCCCCTTCCGAATACCAGGGAAAGATCCCGGAACGGTAGGCAAGCAACAGGCGCTCCAAACTGAGGTCACCACCTAGAGCCAGCAAGCCCTCTTGTGAAGCCGATGTTACGGGTGGGAACCATATTTCTTCGGAAGGGGATCCCATACTCTGGT
>JBCCHR010000489.1:0-1895 GCA_039028655.1 Bacteroidota bacterium | reverse complement strand
GGGGTGTTCTATACGCCTAAACGAAAAACGTCGGGCTATGGCGTGGAGCGAACGATCATTAACGATGGCGATTTTGCCAGTTTCTTCCTTGGCTACACCTATGGCGCCAAGGACATTTTGGGAGGAGATTTTGAGTATTCCAAGCTCCAGGCCTTGTACACCCAACCGTGGAATATAGGTGGACTGGGAAGGGCCTATACCACCATCGAGCTCGGGAAGACCTTCGATGAGGTTCCTTTGGCGCTGTTAAGCCCAATTCCTGGCAACCAGACGCTTTTTAGTATTTACAATACCTTCCCACAACTGGACTTTTACGAATTTGTGAGCGACACCTATGCTTCGTTTCACCTGCAGCACGATTTTGGCGGGCGCATTTTCTCGAGGATCCCGTTGCTGCGCGACTTAGACTTGCGTGAGATCATTGGCTTCAGGGCGGTATATGGCGACATTTCAGAAGCCAACATTGAATTGAGCCGTCCTGCCTTCGAAGTGTTGACAGATCGTCCGCTTACGGCGGCCACCTTATCGCCTTCCGAGGAAATATACTGGGAATGGAGCGTTGGTGTAGGAAACATTTTTCGAATTTTCCGGATCGATTTCAACTTCCGTGGTAATTACCTGGATAACCCGGGTGCCCGCGACTTTGGGGTGACCGGCGTGTTTGGTTTCTCCTTTTAGAAACTTTGGAATACCATACGTTCCCTCAACCATACCCATGTTTTACTAATTCTGTATTTTATGGTCTGGGAACGAAGTGTTACTTAGTACAAAACTTTCCATCATGACCAAGAATATTTTAATTTCTGTTTTTTTTCTGCTGATAACATACGTCTCCATGGCGCAGCAATCTCCTTTTGAAAAGCAGTGGGATCGAATAGACAGCCTTGAGCTTAAAGGGCGTACAAAAACCGCACTTGCCGAAGTAAATGTGCTCCGCTCACAATCCTTGGAACAAAAGGACCATCTCAACTTTGTGAAAGCGTCTATTTTTCGGTGGAAGTTCCAAAAGATCACCTTGGAGGATGCGCATAATGAAATCTTGAAAGACATCGACCATACGATTGGTCAGGTTCCGCAGGTGTATGCCTCCGTCTTATGGGTGATTCGGGCCAAGTTGCTTCGGGACTATTTCGAAGACAACTACTGGACCATCCGTGGTATCACGGCTTCTGATGTGTTCGATCAAGACGAAATTGCCACTTGGGATACCCGCACCTATGTTAAGGAGATCAATAAGTCCTATGATCGTGCGATGGATAATAAGACTGAACTGCAAGGCATGCGCATTGAGGCAATGCTACCAATAATTAAAGCGGTCGAACTAAGCCGAAGCTATCGTCCATCATTGTACGACGTCCTTGTACATGAGGCGTTGAGTTTTTACCGAAACCGTTATAGCAGTTTTGAGTCCTTCAACCAGTTTTTCATTAGTAATGAAAAGGCTCTTTTTGACACTTCGGAAGCCTTTGTTGGTTACCAGTTGATGGAGAAGGATACCATAAGCTTTGCCAGTAAGGCCCTTCAATTGTACCAGGAAATCGAGGTTGCTCACTCCGGAGATAGCAATCCCAATGCCTTTGTATATGCACAACTTCGACGATTCGAGTACGCTGATGAACTGTGCAAGGATGCCAAGGCTGAAACCTGGTATCGAGAGGCACTTTTGAGATTGGCCACCGAATATGCCGGGAATTCTATTGAAGCACTCATCAAGTTTGAATTGGCACAACGGTATTATGGGGATAGGGAAAAGCCAGCGTTGGGATATATGTACAATCCGATCAACTATGATAACCTGAAGGCCATGGAACTCTGTAAGGAAGTGATCAAGAAGTATCCCAATTCCGAAGGAGCTCAGAGGTGTCGGGTGCTCATACGACAAATGGAGGCGGTAT
>JBCCHR010000488.1:0-1899 GCA_039028655.1 Bacteroidota bacterium | reverse complement strand
GCAAAAATCAAACACCGTCCATGCTACAGTTTTTTGCTAAGTTTAAGTTCTTCGGAATTGTGCTCGCTATCCTTTCTGTGATCATCATTTTCAGTATCTATTCGGTACTGAAACCTGAAGTAAGGCTCAAGGTGTATCAGCCGGTTGATTTCACTGCTGAAGTGGTCGATACCACCATTCAGCACGTAAAGAAATACCACACCATTGCCAATTTTAGCCTCACTAACCAGGACGGCAAAACCATCACCCAAAAGGATTATGACGGTACGATCTACGTGGCCGACTTCTTCTTCACCACCTGCCAGACGATTTGCCCCATCATGACCGATAATATGGTCCGGATCCAAAAGGAACTTCGAGACGATCCTATGGTGAAGTTGCTATCGCATTCGGTTACTCCCGAGATCGATACGGTGGCACAGCTCAAAAAATATGCGTTGGAAAAAGGGGTGGACGGAAGTAAATGGAACCTCGTCACCGGCGATCGTAAGCAGATCTACGACCTGGCCCGAAAGTCATACCTGGCCGTGAAGGACTATCCCGATTCTCAACCCTACGGCATGATCCACACAGAGAATTTTGTGTTGGTCGATACCAAAAAGCGGATACGCGGCATCTACGACGGGACCAATTCCGAAGAAATCGATCAACTACTGAAAGACATTTCCATATTAAAGGAAGAAAAAGTGAAGTAGTACACTAAGGCAATTCGACGGAGGTTTATTGAATACTTTTACAACTTCAACATTTTTCACTTACATTTACCACTTTCATATAAAGTTGTACAATTGCTTACCATTGCCAATTTACATAAAGGACAACGAGCGGTTATCAAGGAACTTTCGCTCGATCAAATTCCCATCAAACTTCTGGAGATGGGGTGTCTCCCGGGAAACGAAGTATACCTCGTGCAAACCGCACCCTTCCAAGATCCTCTGTACGTAAATATCAACGGCAGTCACCTGGCCATTCGTAAAGAAACTGCGGCTCAAATAAGTATCGAATTGATCGAATAATATGGCCAGGCACATCAATGTTTCACTTGTTGGAAATCCGAATACGGGAAAGACCTCGGTCTTCAACCGTTTAACTGGGCTCAACCAAAAAGTGGGGAACTATCCTGGCATCACGGTCGAACGCAAGGAAGGGATTTGCAAGCTGGATCGAGGAGTGAAGGCCCATATCCTGGACCTTCCCGGCACCTACAGCCTCAATGCTTCCTCTCTGGACGAAAACGTGGTGATCGAAGTATTGCTCAATCGCAACGACAAAGATTTTCCGGATGTGGCCGTGGTGGTTTGCGACGTGGAGAACCTGAAAAGGAACCTTTTGTTGTTTACCCAGATCAAAGACCTGGGTATTCCTACCGTCCTTGCTATCAACATGGCCGATCGTATGAAGCGCAAGGCCATCTCTATCAAGAAAGAGGAGCTGGAAGAACGGCTCAAGACCAAGATCGCCATTGTAAGCTCGCGAAAGAATGAAGGATTCGATGAGCTCAAAGAACTTATTTCCAACTACCGCCATCTTTCCAAAGAGGCCTGTGTGGATGCCTCGGTGATCGCTCCGGAATACTTTGGCCAACTCAAAAAAGCATTTCCCAACCAGGATCTTTATAAGCTTTGGTTGGTGATCACGCAGGATGTTAACTTCGGAAGACTGGACCGGCAGCAGTTCCAGGGTGTGGAACACTTTAGAACCGAGTCCACGGCCAATTTGAAGCGCCTTCAGCAAAAAGAAACCATAAAGCGATACCAGTTCATTAACGATTCCCTCAAAGAAACGTTGGAGGTGGACACGGCCAATGCCACCGATTTCCGGTCCCGACTCGATCGTGTCTTGACCCATAAGGTTTGGGGCTATGTTATTTTCTTCGGAATCCTATTGCTCATCTTTCAG
>JBCCHR010000487.1:0-1960 GCA_039028655.1 Bacteroidota bacterium | reverse complement strand
TTGAAAGCGATCGTACAATCATCCTTTTCTACGGTATATTCTGTGACTTTCTCTCCTTTGGTCGACTTGATATAAAAGTACTCTTCAGCATTGTTGATGCGTACCTCTGCCGTTCGGTTGGGCCCTTTTGGTGTTTCTGAAGTGATCGTGAAGGCACCGTCAAATTTGCTCCACTGTCCGTTAGGGTCGTGATAAGCAATGGACTTGGCCAGCAATTCTTCCGCAGTAATATCCTGCCCAATTCCGAAGAAAGGAATCAACAGTATGACAATATTGAGAGTATGTTTCATAGGATGCTAATATTGGAGTGTCCTAAGATAAGACAATTGCGGTATTTAAAAAGACCGAATCACCACTAATAGCCCAATTTAAACCTCTTTGTTATAACTGTTGTAATACTCTTCTATCAAATTCATCAAGGCCGTTACAAGGTCTTTGGTCTCCATGAGGAGGTTAAAGTATAATGTCGTGTTCTTCGGACTTGATTCCTCCGTTCGCGTACGTTGGATCTGCTTTTCGATCATGGCCGAAATATCATCATAAGCCCCTTGCTTTCTAACAAGAACATCTCCTAGTTTCTCGAACTCACGATTATCGAATATAGCTCGAATATCCTTGAGCAACTTTTCGAACTTTGTGTCGATCTCCTGCAAGTCTTTGATCTGATTAAAGCGCAGCGCTTTGTGATTGTTGTTCACGTGCTTAAAGCTTTTCTTCGAGATATAATCCAACGATTGAGCAACATCGGTAAGATAGGCGAGAATGGTAATGTAGAATGAACTTCCTCTCACGCTGGTCTCATCCAGATTCTTAATGAAATAGAATAGATGGTCGCGCAATTCCTCTATCTCGGTATCCAATTTCTCAACACCATTACGACTTTTTTGAAGGGCTTTGGTGTTCTCCTTGGCCAAACCTTTGAGTACAGCGCTGTAGATCTTATTGGTTCTGCTTACCACATTTCCGATATTGTCGGCACTCTCTTCAATGATTCCCTGAACGGTCTTACTGGCCGATTTCTTCAAGGCATCAGGATCAACCTGCTGCACGCTCTTCTTTTTATGAGAAATATAATTTCTCACGAGAAGGGCCACTGTGATGATCAATAAAATCGGGAGGACCACTTCTTTATTTAAGGTGATGAGGAACGTTACAGTACCGGCTGCGATCAATGCACCAAAAGCCGTGAAGAACCAACCTCCGATCACATTCAAAACACCTGCTACGCGATAGACGGCACTCTCGCGCCCCCATGCCTTATCTGCCAATGAGGTACCCATGGCCACCATAAAGGTTACATAGGTAGTTGACAACGGTAACTTCATGGAAGTTGCTATGGAGATCAACACTCCGGCCACCATAAGATTAACCGAAGCCCGGATCATGTCGAAAGCTGGTGCATTGATACTTTGGTCTTTGGTTAGTATCAATTCAGGCTTGGTAAAGTTGTAGGCAACTTTGTCCTTCACAGATTGAGGCACCAACCTGCCAAAATATTTTGACAACTGGGTACTTCCTTTCACGATCCCGCGTGACAACATATTGGGTCTAAACTTCTCGTGGGTTTCACTTTGTCTGGAAAGACCAATCTCGGTTTCGGCAACTGTTTTGGCTTTTTAGAAAACCAAAGCGTAACCACCATGATGGCGCCAGCGATAAATAAAAGGAATGGTTCTGCGGGCATTTTCTTGTCTAGAACTTCCATGGTAAAGGCAGTAGGGTCTCCACTACCGGCCAAGGTCCAGGCCTCCCACGAGTGATACGCAGCCATCGGAACTCCGATAAAGTTGACGAGGTCGTTACCCGAAAAGGCAAGTGCCAATCCAAAAGTTCCCACAGCGATCACGATTAATCGGATACTTTTCTTTGCGATCTTTTGAAAGAGGTAGGAGAACAATGTAAAAATCAAGAAGCCACCAGCGATGATGTAGATCTCATTTCCTTCTACTACACTTTTCAT
>JBCCHR010000486.1:0-1975 GCA_039028655.1 Bacteroidota bacterium | reverse complement strand
CTTCAAGAGACGTGCTTATTCAAGCCGGTCGATGTAATACCCATCCTTCTCGTACTTGGCCTCGTCAAAGGTAAAAAGTGTTTTCGACAATGGCTGGTTGGTTTTAAAAGAATTAACAGTGAGGGTATATTTGGTGCCATTTGCGTCGGTCTGGATCAAGCGGTATACATGCTTGGTCTGCATATCGATGCCCAACAGTATGTCTTTGATCTCTGCCTTCGAATCGATAGGTATGAGCTTTACGTACTGGATCTTACGGCCCTTCACCGTTTGGGTGATATCCATTTTATAGGTATATCCCTTTTCGTAAAATGTGAGCAATTTAGAAGGGGTTATCGCATCATCCTCTTCCGAATTCGCACTGGAAATGGTAACTTCTTCATCTCCGGGGTTGATGGTATACACGTATTTCCCATCAAACATGCGGGTGATACCGGTCATGTTCAAGAGGTAATTGTCTCCCACGATGGAGACATCACCGCGGGTGTCCTGATTCACACCTTCCTTGGCATTGTTCAGGTTCCACTTAAAATCGATCACAATGTTATCGTAGCCTTTCACTTTACTTGAAACCTCGTTCAACAAAGATTTGGCGCTCTGAGCGTGTGCCAGGGAAATGCTACAAATGGCCAGAATTACTACTACAATTTTCTTCATGGTTCTTTTCGTTTATTCGTTGTCTAAAAGTTGGTTTAATGCATCAATAGTGGGAACAAGTACCTGTCTCGCCTTACTTCCTTCAAAAGGTCCTACAATTCCAGCCGCTTCCAATTGGTCGATCAATCGACCCGCCCTATTGTAGCCCAGTTTCAGTTTTCGCTGTAACAAAGATGCCGATCCTTGTTGGGCGATCACCAATACTTCCGCTGCCTCTCGAAACAACTTGTCTCGTTCCTCCACATTATTATCAAGAGTTGTGCCACCTTCTTCGCCCACGTATTCGGGAAGTTGGTGCGCCTCAGGATACGCCTTTTGCGATCCAATGAACTCAGTAATATCAGCCACTTCCGGAGTATCGACAAAAGCGCATTGAATTCGTGTAAGGTCGTTGCCCTGGGTGTACAACATGTCACCTCGACCTATCAATTGATCCGCTCCACTATTATCCAGGATGGTACGCGAATCGATCTTGCTGGTTACCCGGAAGGCGATACGCGCCGGGAAATTGGCCTTGATGATACCCGTGATCACATTTACCGATGGTCGCTGGGTCGCGATAATGAGGTGGATACCGATGGCTCGGGCCAATTGGGCCAATCGCGCTATGGGTGTCTCTACTTCTTTTCCGGCTGTCATGATGAGGTCGGCAAATTCGTCGATCACCAGCACAATGTATGGCAGGAAGTGATGTCCGTCATGCGGATTGAGTTTCCGTGCCTTGAACTTGGTGTTATACTCTTTGATATTCCGGCACATGGCATCCTTCAACAGATCGTACCGACTGTCCATCTCGATACAGAGTGAATTGAGTGTGTTGATCACCTTGTTGGTGTCGGTGATGATGGCCTCGTCGGTGTCGGGCAGTTTAGCCAGGTAGTGGCGTTCGATCTTGTTAAAGAGCGTAAGCTCCACTTTTTTAGGATCGACGAGCACGAATTTCACTTCGGCCGGATGTTTTTTATAGAGCAATGAGGTAAGAATGGCGTTTAGACCAACCGATTTTCCCTGCCCTGTGGCTCCTGCCATCAGCAAGTGAGGCATTTTGGCCAGGTCGACCACAAAGGTCTCATTGCTAATAGTTTTTCCCAGGGTCAAAGGCAATTCCATTTCAGCATTCTGGAATTTGGGTGAGGCGATGGCAGAGCGCATGGAAACGATCTGCGGATTCTTGTTGGGGACTTCGATCCCTATCGTGCCACGGCCGGGGATGGGAGCAATGATCCGAATACCGAGGGCCGAAAGCGAAAGCGCAATGTCATCCTCCAGGTTCTTGATCTTGGAAATACGTATACCAGCCTCTGGAACGATCTCGTAG
>JBCCHR010000485.1:0-1987 GCA_039028655.1 Bacteroidota bacterium | reverse complement strand
TTTTTTTTTGCTGAATACCTTTTCAAAAAAAACACCCCGAGGTCTCTCCCGGGGCGCCAGTTAGTATAATTGATTACTTAGTTGATCAATTCTGAATGATAAACATCGATCGTCGGTTGAGTTGGTGTTCCTCTTCGGTACATTCCACTCCATTCGAGCATTGGTTCTGTAACTGATACTCTCCGTATCCTTTGGCCGACAACCTGTTGCGATCAATTCCCTGATCCACCAACCAGTTGAGGGTAGACTGGGCACGCTTCTCGCTCAATGCCTCGTTGTAGGAATCGTTTCCTCTGGAATCGGTATGCGATTCGATGTGAATGATCAATTGAGGATACTGTCGCATAGCGGCCAGGATCTTGGCAAGCTCCACGGCGGCATCAGGACGGATATTCCAACGATCGAAATCGAAGTAAATGGGCTGAAGGCTCAATCGACATCCCAGATCGTTTGGAGGACATGGATCGCACTCCAATGGCATCGGTACTTCGATCTCTCCAGTTTTGTCTGGAGTTTCCACCAATTCCTCTTTATATTCACAACCATCGCTCTTGGCTCGTACGATGTACTGCGAGCCACATTCTGCGGTCTGCGTAAAGGCATATCGTCCGTTCTCATCGGCCGAAACTTCTTCCATGATATTGTTGTTGGAGTCGAGCAAGGTCACTGTAGCTCCCGCCAAGGTTTCTCCGGTAGCCAGGTTGGTCACCGTTCCTACTATACTGATCTCGCACTTCTCCTGTACTCGGTAAATGTCGTCTCCAATACTTCCTTTGTCGCCACCGTCCCTGTTCGAAGACAGGTAACCGATGCGCTTCTCTTCGTTAATGATGAATCCAAAATCGTCCTGATTACTGTTGGCAGGCTGTCCAAGATTAGTAATGTCACCTGCTTTTCCATTCGCATTGAGAGGGGTCACAAAAATGTCTAAACCTCCCAGTCCTGAACGTCCGTCACTTGAAAAATAGAGATTGTTCATCGGGCTAATGAACGGGAAAGTCTCCCGTGCCTCCGTGTTGATGGCAGCACCCAAATTAACAGGTTCACCGTAGGTACCGTCTTCCATGATATCGACGAACCAAAGATCACTCATTCCTAGTGTTCCTGGTCTGTCGGAAGAGAAATACAGGCGTTTTTCGTCCACGCTTAGTGTTGGGTGTGCCGTGGAGAAATCGTCACTGTTGAACGGTAATTCCTCAATATTGCCCCAGGAATTGTCGGCATCTTTGGTAGCCTTATACAATTTCAGGCGGATCGTTTTGTCGCTATCGCGACGTTTCTTACCGTCGATAAAGTTGTTTCGGGTAAAATAAACCGTATTCCCATCCTTCGTGAAAGCGGTAGACGATTCGTGGTATTCGGTGTTGATCGAACCGGAAAGTGCGCTCACATTGGAAAGCACTCCTTCTTCATCCATATCGGCAGTAAAAAGATCTAAAAAGGGTTGCTCGTTCCATTGGTGGATGTTCTCCCCTTCCGTGTTCAGAGAAGAAGAGGCAAATACCAATTTATCCTGGTAATACGAAGGTCCAAAATCGGAACCTTCTGTATTGATAGAAACCCGCTGCACCTCGTACCCTTTCGCCTGAAAAGCAATGCTTTCCAAATAATTGGGATCCTGGTTGAAATTCTTCACGATCAAACTACTTCCTCCCAGGCGGTCGTAGGCGCTCATCATTTTATCCGATTCCTCGTAGTTATTGATACTTTTCAAGGATTGGGCAGCTCTGTAATAGTAAATAGCCTCTGTATCATCTGGGTATTGCTCAATACTCTTGGAGTACCATTTGGCAGCCTCGGCATAATCGCTATTGAAATAATACGTATCGCCCAGTTTTTGATAGATTTCTGCGGAAGAATATCCGTCTTCTACAACTTTAAGATAGATCTCCCTTGCGAGGCAGCACTGCTTCAAATCACACAGTCCAGCAGTACTGCCTAGCCAGTGATGCACAGGGTGTCACCATTCATCACCTTGCAGCTTTTG
>JBCCHR010000484.1:0-2004 GCA_039028655.1 Bacteroidota bacterium | reverse complement strand
GTTTCCTCTAAATTACTAAAACGCCTTGAAGTTTTACTCACAGTCGTCTCACAATATTCTCACAAGCTTCGTCCAGCATATTGTAAACGTTCTCAAAACCGTGGTCGCCACCGTAGTAGGGATCGGGGACATCGACGTTCTCGCCGGGAAAGATCTCGTCCAGGATGAGTTGTACTTTTTGTTTTTCTGAATCGGTATTGGCCATCCTAACCACATCGCGGTAATTACTATTATCCATCACAAAAATATGATCGTAGCGTTCGAAATCGTAAGCCGAAAATTTTCGGCCTCGCTGGTCGGTGATGTCCAAGCCGTTCTTTCGGGCGATGGCAATGCTTCTTGGGTCGGGCAATTCGCCTACGTGCCAACCTCCGGTTCCGGCCGATTCTACCACTACCTTTTGAGGATCAACTTTGGATTTCAGGATGCCTTCGGCCAGGGGAGAGCGACAGATATTGCCCAGACACACCATGAGTATTCTTGTTTTCATAGTTACGGTTTATTAATGGAAACAGCGAGTATCTATTCAGAATAAAAATAAAAAAAATGAAAGACTGGGAACAGACTACAGTGTCAATTTCTTGTTGAGGTCTTCCACATACTTTCTGAATTGCTTGTCGGTACTGGAGAGATTGTCTACCGTTTTACAGGCGTGAAGCACGGTGGCATGGTCGCGTTGTCCAATTTGTGATCCAATCGATGCTAACGAAGCTTTGGTGAACTTTTTTGCGAAGAACATGGCCAGCTGGCGCGCTTGAACGATATGACGTTTACGCGTTTTGGACTGCAGGGTCTCTACATCCATCTGGAAGTATTCGCTCACCACTTTCTGGATGTAATCGATGGAAACCTCACGCTTGGTGTGTTTCACATAGTTGTCCACGATCTTCTTGGCCAGGTCGATGGTGATCTCGCGTTTGTTGAAAGAGGAATGAGCGATCAACGAAATGATGGCACCTTCCAGTTCCCGGATGTTGGTTTTGATGTTATTGGCGAGGAACTCGATGATATCCTCGGGCATTTCCACGCCATCGCGGTAGAGTTTATTCTTGATAATCGCGACCCGTGTATCGTAATCCGGATGGTTGAGCTCTGCCGAAAGCCCCCACTTAAAACGAGACAGTAAGCGTTGCTCGATATCGATCATATCCACGGGAGCCTTATCGCTGGTAAGGATCACCTGTTTGCCATTTTGGTGCAAATGGTTAAAAATATGGAAGAAGACATCCTGCGTACCCGCCTTGCCGGAGAGCAACTGGATATCGTCTACGATCAACACATCAATGATCTGGTAGAAGTGAATAAAATCGTTTCGGTTGTTCTTTTTAACGCTCTCAATGTACTGCTGCGTAAATTTTTCAGCAGAAATATAAAGCACGGTCTTTTCCGGATACTTCTCTTTCACATCCACACCGATGGCATGGGCCAAATGCGTTTTTCCCAATCCAACGCCCCCAAAAATGAGCAGTGGATTGAAAGAGGTGCCTCCGGGCTTGTTGGCAACAGCCAGACCGGCAGAACGCGCCAGGCGATTGGATTCGCCCTCCAGGAAATTTTCGAAACTATAATTAGGATTGAGTTGCGACTCGATCTTTACGTTTCTGATCCCGGGGATCACGAAAGGGTTTTTAAGCTCCGGGCTCTTATTTTTTAAGGGTACGTCGACTTCCTGCGACGATTTTACCTGACTCTTATTGGCACTTGGGATACGCTCGGTAAAAGGCTGCTTGTTGCCATAGGTGTTTTCCATCTTGATGATGTAAACCAGTTTCGCAGTGCTGCCTAATTCTTTCGTTAGCGCAACCTTGAGCAATTTTACATAATGCTCTTCCAGCCATTCATAGAAAAATTTACTGGGTACCTGAATGCTCAGTGCCGTGTCGGTGAGTTTAACTGCTTTGATAGGTTCGAACCAAGTTTTGTAAGCCTGAGTGGAGATATTATCTTCAATAAAGGACAAACATTTGTTCCAAACCGATTCGGCAGTTTTACTCATAGTGGCGG
>JBCCHR010000483.1:0-2011 GCA_039028655.1 Bacteroidota bacterium | reverse complement strand
ATATGAAAAGAACACAAGCCTTCCTATCCTTATTACTGCTCATTGCACTTATTTATTACAGCTTTTACAGCCTCATGCCTCGAAGTGCCGCTCCGGCCACTATCGCCGAAACTGAGTTTTCGGCAGAGCGTGCCCTGGTGCCCTTGAAAGAGATCTCAAAGGCGCCACATTTTGTGGGCAACGACGAACATGCCCGCGTGCGCGACTATTTAATGGGGCAGTTAACAGACCTCGGCCTTCAACCTCAGGAGCAGGAAGGATACATCTACAACGATTGGGGAGGCCTGGTTAAGCCGGTAAATATCGTTGCTAAGATCGAAGGAACGCTGCCCGGCAATGCCTTATTGGTGTTTTCCCATTACGACAGTGCACTGGTTCCCTCCCTGGGTGCAAGCGATGCAGGAAGTGGCGTCGTGACCATTTTGGAGAGTATTCGTGCGTTCCAGGCAAGTGGCAAACAACCCAAGAACGATATCATTATCCTCTTCACCGACGCCGAAGAAATTGGATTGGACGGTGCCGACTTGTTTGTGAACAAACATCCCCGGGCCAAGGACGTTCGCCTGGCACTCAATTTTGAGGCACGTGGTAGCGGAGGACCCAGCAATATGATCCTCGAATCCAATCATGGAAATCACAACCTTATACAAGAATTTATCGACGCCAACCCCAAGTTCCCAGTGGCATCTTCGCTGATGTACAGCATCTATAAAATGCTTCCCAATGATACCGATTCCACAGTACTTCGTGAGGATGGCGATATTGATGGGCTATTTTTTGCATTCATCGACGACCATTTCCACTACCACACGGCCAACGATAATTTCGACAATCTGGACCGCAACACCCTGCAGCACCAGGGGAGCTACCTATTGCCTTTATTGCATCATTTTGCAGATGCCGATCTGGCCAACATTCAAAGTGATACGGACGATGTGTACTTCAACGTGCCCTTCTTGAAAATGGTGAGCTACCCTTTGTCCTGGATCTACCCATTGCTCATTGTCGCATTCGTGATATTTATTGTTCTTATTTTCTTCGGAATAAAAAACAACCGGCTTGCTCGAAAGGACGTAGGCAAGGGATTTGGAGCATTGCTGCTGTCACTGGTTATCAGCGGGCTGCTGGGATATGGTGGTTGGACACTCCTACTGAAAGCTTACCCGCATTACACCGAATTGGAACACGGTTTTACCTATAACGGTCATACCTATATCGCCTTTTTCGTTATGCTATCCCTGGCCATTTGTTTTGGGATCTATCGAAGATTTAAGATCACCAATGTGGCCGGTGCCTATGTGGCTCCGTTGGCACTCTGGCTCATCATCAATACGGCCTTGGCGCTCTACCTGAAGGGAGGGGCTTTCTTTATCCTACCGGTCTATTTCGGACTCATCGCTTTTTGGGTATTGATCCGACAGGAAAAACCCAACCTATTGCTCATGCTCTTATTGGGAGTTCCCGCGATTTTTATCTTTAGCCCGCTCATCCAGTTCTTCCCGGTGGGGCTGGGACTCGATATGTTGGTGGCCAGCTGTATCTTCACCGTGCTATTGTTTGGCCTACTGTATAACCTCATAGGCTTCTATCGATACAAGCGTTTGTTTTCCATCGTATTTTTGATCCTGGCAGCCGCCTTTTTTGTGAGTGCTCATTTTGACAGCGATTACACCGAGGTACAACAACGACCCAACAGCCTGATCTACTATCAGGATGCCGATGCCGGGCAATCGTATTGGGTTACCTACGACAGCGAATTGGACGATTGGACCCGTGGCTACCTGGGTGATACTCCGGAAGAAGCTTCCAAATACGTGACGAGCTCAGCTGGAAGCAAGTATAATACAGGTTACTCTTACGCGGCCGAAGCTCCCAATATTTCACTGCCGGAATACGAAGTGCGCATAGAGCAGGACACCCTAAAAGGAACAACAAGGGAGGTAACTTTTACGGTCATTCCCAAGCGGGATGTGCATATACTGAGGCTTTACGCCGATAGTGAGGTAACTTT
>JBCCHR010000482.1:0-2019 GCA_039028655.1 Bacteroidota bacterium | reverse complement strand
CAAAAAATGTCCAAAGAGCATATTCAAATTTTCGATACGACACTTCGCGACGGCGAACAAGTACCGGGATGCAAATTAGACACCGAACAAAAAGTAATTATAGCCCGCCAGCTGGATCGACTGGGAGTCGATGTGATCGAAGCGGGCTTTCCTATTTCTAGCCCCGGCGATTTCGCCTCGGTGCAAGCCATTTCAGAAATAGTAAAAAACACCACCATTTGTGCCCTCACACGGGCAGTAGAGAAAGACATTGAGGTTGCCGCCCAAGCGGTGAAAAAGGCCAGGCTTCCTCGAATTCACACAGGGATCGGCACTTCCGATTCCCACATCAAACACAAATTCAAATCCAACCGCGAGGAGATCATCGAGCGGGCCTTCAAAGCTGTGAGTTACGCTAAATCTTTCGTCGAAGATGTAGAATTCTATGCAGAGGACGCCGGTCGCACCGAGAATGAGTACCTGGCCCGGGTGTGTGAAGCTGCCATCCGAGGTGGCGCTACTGTGCTCAACATACCCGATACTACCGGTTATTGCCTCCCGAGCGAATATGGAGCCAAGATCAAATACCTCAAAGAGAACGTAAAGGGCATCGAAAAGGCAATACTTTCCTGTCATTGCCATAACGACCTGGGGCTGGCCACAGCCAATTCCATCGAAGGGGTGATCCATGGTGCAAGACAGATCGAATGTACCATTAACGGAATCGGTGAGCGTGCTGGAAATACCGCATTGGAAGAAGTGGTCATGATCCTCAAACAACATCCGTACCTCAACCTGGAGACCAATATCGACACGAGACAACTGTACAAGACCAGTCAAATGGTCTCCCAGCATATGGGGATCCATACCCAACCCAATAAGGCCATCGTAGGATCGAACGCCTTTGCCCACAGCTCGGGCATCCATCAGGACGGGGTGATTAAGAATCGTGAGACCTATGAGATCATCGACCCCAAGGACGTGGGCGTGAACGAATCGGCCATCGTGCTTACTGCGCGGAGCGGCCGGGCGGCACTGGCCTACCGGGCCCGCAAAGTAGGGTACGAACTCACCAAATTGCAACTGGACGAAGTGTATGTGAATTTCCTGAAATTTGCCGATATTAAAAAGGAAGTGCAGGACGACGACATTCATGAGATCATCGAGACCTCTGCCATCTATCAACAAATTATCTCGGCGTAATATGGGTAGGACATTATTCGATAAAGTATGGGATGCACACGTGGTCGATTCTATGGAGAATGGGCCACAAGTCTTATATATAGACAAGCACCTCATCCATGAGGTTACCAGTCCGCAGGCCTTCCAGGAACTGGAAGATCGCGGCATTCCCATCCTAAGACCGGACCGCATTGTGGCCACCGCAGACCACAACACCCCCACCCTCAACCAGCACCTGCCGGTAAAAGATCCGCTTTCCAGAAAGCAGTTGGAACAGCTTTCTGCCAATTGTAAAAAGAACAACATTACGCTCTACGAGCTGGGGCACCAATACAACGGGATCGTGCATGTGATGGCGCCCGAATTGGGGCTTACCCAACCCGGAATGACCATCGTTTGTGGCGATAGCCATACCTCCACCCACGGTGCCTTTGGAACCATTGCCTTTGGTATTGGTACCAGCCAGGTGGCCCAGGTGTTTGCCAGCCAGTGCCTGTTACTGTCCAAACCCAAAAAGCTGCGGGTAACCGTAAATGGCACGCTCAAAAAAGGCGTACTGCCCAAGGATGTGATTCTCTTTATTATTTCCCAACTTGGGACCAACGCAGGAACCGGCTACTTCTGTGAGTACGCGGGTGAGGTGTTCGAGAACATGAGCATGGAAGGCCGAATGACGGTTTGTAACATGAGCATCGAAATGGGTGCTCGCGGCGGTATGATCGCTCCTGATGAAACCACCTTTGCCTATCTGAAAGGGAAAGTTGGAAGCCATGTTGGCACCTTCATCCCGGTTTTTCCTGGACTCAGCATGTTTGGTCGCGGCATGCGTTTTGAGATGGTCGGACAGTTGACAAAACT
>JBCCHR010000481.1:0-2023 GCA_039028655.1 Bacteroidota bacterium | reverse complement strand
CGGCCAACTGATAGCTTTTACCATCCTCCGGATCGATATCCAGGGTTTTGATCTTTTCGATCACCTTATAGGCATTCACTGTGTCTCCGATCACTCCATAACTATACCCCAGGAATCTGTTAAAGGCGTCAGCCTCTTTTACCAATTTCAAAAGAGGCTCGATCACTGCATGGTAGTCACCTTTAGCTGTATACAACCTGAAGTAGGACCGATTGATCACCAATTGATTATTGCTGTCGCTGCTTTTCTCGACGTTCTTCATGAGTCGTTCGGCTTCGTCAAATTTAGAGTTCTCTACCAGAGCCGTGAAATAGGCATTGGCCGTAACAAAGGAGAGCGGGTCCAGGCTATAGGCAATTTCCGCCTGTTGGAGCTGTTCAACTGGTTTTTTATTGTAGAAATAGTAGGTGGCATACTGATGCCGAGCGGTAAGGTCATTGGGCGCAAGTTGAATGGCCTTCTCGAAGGCTTTTTTGGCTTCTTCCTTTTTACCTTCTATATTGAAAATGAGCCCTCGCACCGAGTAGATCCTGCTCACCTGATCACTAATAGCCTCCGCCTTGTCCAGGTATTCGTTGGCAGTTTTGGAGGCCTCAACAGGGTCGCGACCCGAGTAATAGGTTTCCAGGTAGACCGAATTGGCAATTTCAGCCATGGCCTCGGCATAATTGGGATCCAATTCCAACGCACGTTCGTAGAGCGAGATACTTTTGGCAAGGCTTTCACTATTGCGCTTGTCGGCTTCCTTTCTTCCCTGTAAGAACAACTTGTAGGCTTCAATATTCTTGGTGGGTATAAAGGCCAGGCTCTGTTGTTCTTCAAAGCTCAGGTTCAATTGTAAAGCATCCACGATCTCCTCGGAGATCTCGGTCTGCAGGGCGAAGATGTCCACCAATGTTTTGTCGTATTCATCACCCCACATCCGTTCGTCCTTTTCGGCGTTGATCAATTGAGCGTTCACGCGAACCTGATCTCCGTATTTTCGAATGCTACCTTCCAGGACGAGAGTTACACCCAGCTCTTTGGCGATCTGAGGAATGGTTTTGTCTGTGTTCTTATAACCGGCCACTGATGTTCGGGATATTACATGCAGGTCCTTTAACTTGGAGAGTTGTGCCAGGATGTCTTCCGTAATGCCGTCTCGAAAGATCTCGGAATCCTCGTCGGTACTCAGGTTGTCAAAAGGTAAAACGGCTATGGAGAGTTCGGAAGGTTTTTCGGCGGTTCCGTAAAATTGAAAGAACACAAAGATCGTAGCAGCAATTCCCAATATCAAGCCAAACACCAGACTGCGCTTGCGCCCTTTGATGGTTCGTGCCTCCAGCGCACGTCCTTCCTTAAGTTTGCCTTTGATCAGTTTCGGATCCGGAATGGCCATGCCTTCATTAGCTATGGCAAAAATGGGTAGCGCCGCATCCACATTCTTGAGCTCATATGCATCAAGGAATTTGGATTGGATGTGCGGCTGACTCCGAATTTGATCGTGCACCTTGTCGGAGATAAGTATACTGCCTACGATGGCACACGATTCTATGCGGGAGGCAACATTTACAGCATCGCCAATGATATCGTCGTCGGATTGCACAATGTCGCCCACATGAATCCCGATCCGGACGGGGATATTCTCTGCGATAAAGGCAGTTTGCATTTCGATGGCGCATTCCACCGCCTCAACGGTACTGTTGAACACGCTAAGCGTTCCATCACCAAAATATTGAACTACTTCGCCGTGGAAAGCCGAAGTCGTGTCTTCAAAAATACCCCTATGCCTGTCTCGCAACGATATGGCGTGCTGCTCATCTTGTTGCATCAAATACGTGTAGCCTTCAATATCCGTAAACATGATGGCAGCAAGTCGTCTTTTTTGTTGCATTGGGTGAGATTGACAATAAAAGCGTATCTAAAGTAAGGCTTACCCGTCAAAGAACAAAGAAATCGTAATGTTAGTTGAGCATCAACGACTTACAAGCGCAAGACAACGCGTCGTTGTTGGTTGGTGAGTACGATTTGACCATGGTTGAAT
>JBCCHR010000480.1:0-2063 GCA_039028655.1 Bacteroidota bacterium | reverse complement strand
GTGACAGATACATCATACTTCGTATCTCGATCGTATCGCCCTCCGGCTTCTCGATCACCTCGGCGCGTTTCTTTATAATTCCCGTTGCGAGAATGGCTGCTTCCGGCTGATTGATAATAGGAGTTCCCATCAAACTTCCGAAGGTACCCACATTACTGATCGTAAAAGTGCTGCCTTTGATATCGTCTCCACTAAGTTCGCCATTTCTCGCCTTGGCCGCAAGTTCGTTCGTGGTTTCTGCGAGTGCTTTAAGGTCTTTTTTATCGGCATCCTTCACTACCGGCACGATCAAATTCCCGGTTGGCAATGCGGTCGCCATACCAATGTTGATGTGGTCTTTCACGATTATGGTACTTCCATCGAGGGAAGAGTTGATCATAGGATAGGCCTTGATAGCACTCGCAATTGCCTCGATGAACAGCGGTGTGAAGGTTAATTTTTGTTGGTATTTTTTCTGAAACGCTGCCTTATGTTCATTTCGCCAGCTCACCATGGCAGTGAGGTCGGCTTCCACATAGGCCGTTACGTGCGGTGAGGTATGCTTGCTGAACACCATGCGATCGGCGATCATCTGTCGCATACGATCCATTTCCACGCGTTCACCGGTACCCTTGTCGAAAGTAAGGTCCGGCACCCGAAACCCGGATGGCTCGGCCTGAGGCTGCACGAATTGAAAGGGTCTTCCATCCTTCAAATAGGCCATGACATCACTCTTTCTAAGCCTGCCCTGATCTCCTGTGGCCGGAATACGGGCCAACTCTTCATAACTAATGTGATGCTCTCGGGCGATGCTATCTACCAGCGGACTCACAAAAATGTCTTTATTCACTTCAAAGGACTGCGCCGTGACCGGTGCTCGTTTTCTGGAAGGTTTTGGTCGGGCAATCTCTTTTTCAGGCTTCGCCGTTGGCTGCTCTTTGGCTTCTTTTTGGACAGGTTGTTCCCCGGTGGTGTTGATTACGGCGATCACCTGGCCAATGGTCACCACATCATTGGGTTGAAAGCGCAACTCGACGATCTCACCGTTTAGTGTTGAGGGAACTTCGGCATCCACCTTGTCGGTGGCTACTTCCAAGAGGATCTCGTCCACTTCGATAGTGTCGCCCACATTTTTAAACCATTTAATAATGGCGGCTTCCGTAATACTCTCACCCAACCTGGGCATTTTAAATTCTACCTGCGACATATTAATTACTACGCTTTATCTCTTGTAGGGTCTTATAAAAATCTTCTTGTACCGGTCTGTTTTCCGGAATCTTTCTTAAAGGCGTTACCTCCCGCAAACTCTCATGACAATCACTTGGCAACTGTTGGTACAGACGGGTACCGGCCGTTTTCCAATCAATCATTTCCTGGGTTACCTCCCGGAGCACCTTCGCCGGATTTCCCACGATCAGCTTTCGTTGCTCGAACACGGTTTCAGCTTTCACGAACGACATGGCCCCCACGATACACTCATCGCCAATTACGGCATCGTCCATGATCACGCTGTTCATTCCTATGAGGCAATTACGACCCAATTGAGCTCCATGAATCACCGCGCCGTGGCCAACATGGGCTCCCTCTTGCAAGGTGATCGACTTGCCCGGAAACATATGAATGGTACAATTTTCCTGGACGTTCACCCCATCTTCCAAAACGATCTCGCCCCAATCCCCACGAATTGCAGCTCCGGGACCGATGTAGCAGTCCTTTCCAATGATCACATTGCCTGTTACCGCAGCCAATGGATGCACGAAACTGGACTCGTGAACAACCGGGATATGTCCTTTAAAACTATAGATCATTTGGTTCCGTTTTCTACCAAATTCAGTGCTTGCTCCAGCCAATCGCTGTCCATCTCCAGTTCGATATCCACCGGCACACCAATGCCTTCGTAGGGTAAATTCCTTGAAACATTCATGTCGGTGAACTTATATTGATACCTGCCTGACGGTAGGGTGATTCTATTTCCATAATTACTGCCATACGACAGTATTCCTGCCGTCGATTGCCCCACCACCTTCACATTATTCGCATTTCGCATTCGCTGGGTGGTGATTTCGGCGTTACTTCCGGTATTG
>JBCCHR010000479.1:0-2068 GCA_039028655.1 Bacteroidota bacterium | reverse complement strand
TCTGTCCCAAAGGTGCTGTCATGAACAAACATGCTATTTCCGTCATACTTGCCGATGACCATCCCCTACTCCTCAAAGGGTTGTACGAAGAATTGGTGGCCAATAAGTTCAACGTTGTTGGTCAGGCCACCAACGGGATGCAGGCGCTAGAATTGATTCTCAAACTAAAACCTGATGTGGCTTTGCTGGATATTGACATGCCCCTGCTCACCGGTTTCGATGTTATTAAAATGGCAAAGGACAAAGGTGTTTCCACCAGGTTTATCGTATTGTCGTTCCACAGAGAAACCGAATACATCACCCAGGCAAAGGCATTGCAGATCAATGGATATTTGTTGAAGGAAGATTCGTATTTCGAGATCGAACGCTGTATCGAGTCGGTAATGAACGGCAGAGACTACTACAGCAGCTCTTTTGAGACCGGCACCATGAATATGGCCAATGTAGAACTCAAACGCCTTCAACTGCTCACTCCCTCCGAACGCACCATTCTGAAATTGGTCGCACAGCAGGCCACTACCAGCGACATCGCCAGCGAATTGGGGGTTTCCAAACGCACCGTAGAAAAACATCGCAGTAACATCATTACCAAGCTGGAATTGGAAGGAGGCACCAATACACTTACCAATTGGTCGCTGGTCAACAAAAACACCATCCTCGAGTTATAAGTAGTAGTACGTATATCTTACGTGCTAGCCCTTATGGCAATTTTCATCATTCTGCCCGTCCTTTGTTCGAGAACTTACGATTGATGCAAATGATAGAAAAAGACGGAATATTGATCGCACATTCCAACGCTGCATATGTCCATGAATTGAGATTGTTTCTCGAGGCAAATGGCCACAGCGTTTACTCGGGCATTGACGATGCATTTGTCGCTTTAGGTTTTATTCTGAAGTACCAACCCGGCCTGGCCCTTTTGGAGCACGAGTTCCATTACCTTTCGGCTAGGGATGTGATAGCCGCCATAGGGCGAAAAGAGATTTCGACCAAGGTGATTCAAATATTTCCTGAGAACTTCGGTGGAAGTCTTCCCAATTCGAACTATATTCACATCGATGATCCGTTTGAGAAGATCACGAGCTGCATCAATAGTCTTATAAATACCTTTCAATAACTCTCGGCATTCCAATCCCCATGAAACAAATTGCCTTCATACTATTACTTCTTGCTCATCTGGTGGGATGGGCACAGGAAAAAGCAGCCAGTGAGATCGCCATCGAACAACTCGTTTCCCAGGTGAACAGTACTTCCGGATCATCCAAACTAGTGCTTTTGGACAGCCTCACTCAACAGGTGATGCATCGGCCGGAATTGAACTACGAACAGCACGCCAAAGCCACCGTAGAACTGGCCTTGGCACTCGATTCGATCAGCTTGGCCACCTTCCATGCCTCGCAATACGTTTTTTATCTGGCCAATAGAGCCGGAAAGCCTAAGGAGGGAATTGCATATTTCGATTCGTTCGTGGAAGGGCAACGGGAAATCCCCAACAATAGCCACAAAGCGCAATTGTATCTCAATGGCGGTGACAGCTATTTCTTTGGGGGCGAAACCGCAGGGTCCATCCCATTGTACCAAATGGCAGGGACCCTGGCCCTGGAGGCAGGGGATTCGCTTTTATTAGGTAAATCCAAAACCTATATGTCCGATGCTTATGCCGACACAGGTAAGTTCGCGGAAGCCGGTTCGGTACTTTCGGAGGCAGAATTGATCTTCGAATCGATGAAGGACACCTTCAACCTACTCACGACAAGGAACTCGCGGGCCAATCTCTACAGCAGGATCGGGTTCTACGATGAAGCAGAAGAAGTCCGTACAGAGATCGTTCGGTTAGCCGAACAGCGAAACGACTATCGGATGCTGCAATCAACGCTCTATAATAGTGCTATCGATGCGAGAATAATCGATGATGTTTCCAGAAGTATTTCAGCATTAAACAGAGCACTGCATTTTGTAAAACTGGGTGAACTCGATGGCTACGAACCAAAAATCCAGATATCACTACTTCGATCCTACGTACTTATCGATAGTTTAGACCAGGCCAAGGATGAGGTCGACGGCGAGG
>JBCCHR010000478.1:0-2080 GCA_039028655.1 Bacteroidota bacterium | reverse complement strand
TCAGAAAAGAAAAAAAACAGCCAGCAGGCTGAAGTATTTCTCAACAAAATCCATCGTTTGGAATTACTTTATTCTAAAAAAACGTAACTTTAACGAACTGATTTAAACTTTACTTAAATTATTGTTAAGTAGTGGGTTTCCACTCCCAATGATTCTTTAATTTTGAACAACTCAATAAACCTATCGAAGATGAAAAAAATTTTAATTCTGGCAATATCTACCGGCTTGCTGTTCGCTTCTTGCGTATCTAAAAAACAATACGCCGAACTGGAAGCAAAACAAAAAAAGACGCAGGATCTGTTGAATACTGCAACGGTTAAACTGAATGCCTGTGAGGCCGATCGCGCTGCAGCAAATGCTCGGATCACCTCGCTTGAAGAACGAATTGCCGAACTGCGCAGAGATAAAGATGCGTTGATCAAGAGTTCCAAAGAGCTTACGATCCTCACCCAACAAGGAGCCACCAATCTTGAAAAATCATTGGAAAGCCTGAAAGAGAAAGACCTTAAGATCTCTCGCCTGCAGGACGCCCTTAATAAGAAAGATAGTGTAACCCTGGCGTTGGTGACCAGCCTGAAGAAAGAAGTAGGCCTGGACGACGAGGATATCGAGATCAATGTGGAAAAAGGAGTTGTGTTTATCTCGCTTAGTGATAAAGTACTGTTTAGAACCGGAAGCTACCGCTTGTCGAACCGGGCCAACGAGATCCTTGGTAAAGTGGCCACTGTGATCAACAGTAAACCCGACTTTGAGGCATTGGTAGAAGGACATACCGATAATGTTCCTTACAAAAGCGGAGTTCTGGAAGACAACTGGGACTTGAGTGTGAAACGCTCCACGGCAGTTGTTAGGAAATTGATGGAACTAGGCGCCAATCCGTCGCAGTTGATCGCGGCAGGAAGAAGTGAGTTCGTACCGCTGGTATCCAACGATACGGCCGAAAACCGATCCACCAACCGAAGAACTAAGATCTACGTATTACCGAAGATCGATCAATTCTATACCATGATCGAGGAAGAGCTGGAAACGCTCTCCAATGTGGAAGAATAAAGATCACCAACATAAAATATTTAAAACCCGACGCATGCGTCGGGTTTTTGTTTAATTTACATGCCATGACATCACATACCCAGCTCAGCGACCACCTTTTCCTGGATCAGTTTGCCAGCGCCCAACTCGATCCCACACTCTTCGACCACGAAGCACATCTGCGGCTGGCCTGGTTGCATATAGATCGCTCCGATGTTGATACCGCCATCCACAACATTAGCCAACAACTCATCGCCTATACCCGGCATCTAGGAGCGGCCGACAAATACAACCAAACGGTCACCGAAGCTGCCATCCGGGCGGTCTATCATTTTATGCTGAAATCCACCTCCGAGAACTTTGGTGAATTTATGAAGGAATTTCCCCGGCTAAAGACGCACTTTCGGGAATTGTTGGGACAACATTACGGATTCAATGTATTCACCAGTGAAGAGGGCAAATCCAGCTTCATTGCTCCCGATCTACTTCCTTTCGACTGATGTGTATCTTTGAGAGTAGGTAACTAGATCTCCAGGCTACCTTTCCCTTCCCGCACCAATACAGGCTCACTACCCGTAAGGTCGATCACGGTCGACGGAATGTTGCCACCGTAACCACCATCGACGACCAGGTCGACCAGTCGGTCCCATTTTTCCCAGATAAGCTCCGGGTCGGTGGTGTATTCGATCACCTCATCATCGTCCTTGATGGAGGTGGTTACCAAAGGATTACCCAATGCCTCCAGGATCGCTTGCGTAATGGGGTGATCAGGGACCCGCAAGCCCACTTCCTTCTTCTTCTTGAATACACCGGGTAAATTGTTGTTTCCCGGCAAGATAAAGGTATACGGGCCGGGAAGTGCACGTTTCAATAGTTTGAACGTGGGAGTGTCAATTTGCCGTACATAATCGCTTAGGTTGCTCAAATCGCGACAGATAAAGGAAAGGTTGGCATTTTCTATTTTCACACCCTTGATCCGGGCTATCCGCTCCAAAGCCGACTTCTGCGTGATATCGCAGCCCAACGCATAGACGGTATCGCTGGGCAAGAT
>JBCCHR010000477.1:0-2091 GCA_039028655.1 Bacteroidota bacterium | reverse complement strand
GTGCGCGCGGCGGACGGCGTCGAGCATGCCCGGCAGCTGGGAGGTCCGCATGACCGAGCGCTCCTCGCTCAACGGATTGGCCAACTCGATCGCCCTGTCCGGAAACGCCCGGGCGTTCGCGAGGTCGACCTTCGAGACGAAGGAGTAGTTCACCGCTTCGAGCAGACCGAGCGAAAACTTCCGTTACAATCTTCACGTTTTTTTAAGACATCCGCATAATGATCCAGCCAACCTGTGGTGCCACTCACGACCGGGATATTCATTTCAAGGCAAAGCATTATGTTATCAATGGCTGTTTCGGGTGTCGAAAATTCGATCGCCACATCGGCCAGGGCCAGGTTTCCGGTGCTTTCCGAACTGCTTTGCGTATGAACCACGGTATGCCCTGCCTTTACGGCCAGAATTTCGATGGTCTTTCCCATCTTTCCATATCCTAACAATGCGATCTTCATTTCAGACTCCAGGTAAACGACACCCCATAATTAGGGCGATTGTCGATCGAATTCGTATTCACTTTTGGGACCAGGGACAGGTCGTCGCTTATGTTGTATTGTCGCAAGTGGGCGTCCACATTGGCGTCTAAGATGTTGAGCAGGTAAAATGCCAGCGATACGATCAGGCTCACGTCCCGGTTTCTACTCGCATTTCGTTGTGCGTCGATGAGGCGTTCCGTGGAAATTCCCTGAAACTCGTCGTCTTCAAAACCAGCCAATCGTCGTTTGTAAGCATCCCGAAACCGATTGTAGTCCTTGGTGTTCTGATTGTAGAAATAAATTCCGGTACCAATCCCGATATACACAATAGGGATTTTCCAGTATTTTTTGTTGTAGGCTTGTCCCAAACCGGGAACAACGGCCGAGTAGAAGGCCGCTTTTGATGGTGCCAGCGGATCGTATTCTTCCTTCGGGTCGATCGAATCTTTCACCACGATGGCACGTTCTTTCTTTACCTGGAGAGAATCATTGGTTTGTGCAAACAAGGTACCGCCTAAAAGAAGTAGGATATGGAAAAGCTTACTTTTCACTTTTAATGAGGTTCAAGATACGTTGGAAGTCGGCTTCGTCCTTAAAAGGCACAACAAACTGCCCCTTTCCGTTGCTGCTGGCCTTGATGGTCACCTTGCTGTCGAGGAGTTGAGAAAGTTCCTGGCTTCCCTTGTTGGCGAAATGGGGGAGTGCTTTTTTGGTCTTGGCGGAAGTCTCTTTGCCACCTTTTGCAGAACGCACCAATGCTTCTGTTTCGCGAACCGACAACGAACCACTCAATATCCTCTCGTAGATATCCAACTGGTCTGCCGTATTCTCGACATTGATGAGCGCACGGCCGTGCCCCATGGAGATAAAACCGTCTCTCATCCCGGTTTGTACAATGGGATCGAGTTTGAGCAGTCGAAGGTAATTGGCCACGGTAGATCTATTTTTACCCACGCGTTCGCTCAGGGCTTCCTGAGTTACCTTGATCTCTTCGATCAAGCGTTGATAGGAAAGTGCGATCTCGATAGGGTCGAGGTCCTGCCGTTGAATGTTCTCTACCAAGGCCATTTCAAGCGATTCCTGGTCGTTGGCGATGCGAATGTAGGCCGGAATGGTGGTCAAGCCCACGAGTTTCGAAGCTCGAAAGCGTCGTTCTCCACTCACAAGTTGGTATTTGTCGAATGCCAGTTTACGTACCGTGATGGGTTGTATCACGCCCAATTCCTTGATGGAAGAGGCGAGTTCGCGAAGCGTTTCCTCATTAAAACTGGTACGAGGCTGGAAGGGATTCATCTCAATAGAATCCATGTCCAATTCTACGATGTTGCCCACTACCTTGTCGGCATTTTTATCTTCGACCGATTTGATATCGTTGGCCGGGTCTTTCAACAGGGCCGAGAGCCCTCGTCCAAGTGCTTGTTTTTTAGTCGCTTTCGCCATGGATCCTACACGTTTTTCTCAATTAGTTCGTTTGCCAAACTTAAGTAATTATTGGCACCTTTACTACCTGCATCATAACTAATAATACTTTCTCCATAGCTAGGGGCCTCACTAAGGCGCACATTTCGTTGGATGATGGTCTCAAAAACCATCTCATCGAAGTGTTTTTTCACTTCTT
>JBCCHR010000476.1:0-2100 GCA_039028655.1 Bacteroidota bacterium | reverse complement strand
TGAAATAGCAACTGCAGATCATTTCAATAGACTTTTCGAAATTAGCGTTGAGCAACCGTTAGATCACAACAATCCCAATGGAAGCACATTTACGCAAAAAGTTTATCTGGGACATGTAGATTTCGATACGTCCTTAGCATTTGAAACCGAAGGATATTCCAGGGATGAACATAGAACCAGAGACTTGGCTCGCATTTTCCAGATGAATCAGTTAACTGTCGAGCATCGTTACTTTGGTTCTTCCAAACCGAATCCGTTAGATTGGCAATATCTCACCGTTTGGCAGGCAGCCATGGATCATCATAGAATTGTAGAATTGTTTAAAGATCTCTACCCGGGCAAATGGATTTCAAGTGGCTCAAGCAAAGGAGGGGACGCGGCCATTTTCCATCGACGGTTTTTCCCAGAAGATGTGGATGCCACGGTGGCCTTTGTTGCCCCGATATTGTTTTCAGATAGAGATACCCGTTTTCTGGAATATTACAATATTGTGGGCGATGCCCAATGCCGACAAAAACTTAAGGATTATCAGCGCTTAATGCTTCAGAATCTTGATGAGTTCCCTCCGTTATTTCAGGAATACGTGGATTTTGTTAATTCAACCTACGGTACCAATATTACCTTCTCCCTGGATTATAAGGCAATTATCTATCATTCCATTCGAGAAGATTTTCCGTTCGAATTCTGGAGTTCGGAAACTGTTGGTTGCGAGAATATTCCAGACGAAACATCTAGTATTCAAGAATTGTTCGATCATTATGTGGCAGTCATGGATGTGTTTTTGTTCTTTTCCGATTATGGGGTGGATTTTTGGACGCCTTGGTACTATCAAAGCGTTACCGAAATAGGAAATTATGCCTATGACATTGCACATTTGGAAGATCTCACCATGGATATTCCTGAACTATTTGATCTTGGTATTTCTACTAATTTTAATGAACCGGTTATGAACGATATTGACAATTGGGTTCGTACCACCAATGTACCAATGATGTTGATTTATGGTGAGGATGATCCATGGACACATGCGGCTTTCACGGTTACGAAGTCCGAAAATGTTGTGAAAATTGTTAACCCAGGCACAAAGCATAGCACGAGAATTGAAAATCTCTCTCAGGAGAACTATAGCCTAGTTCGGGATAAAATCAATGGCTGGATATTGAATGATTGAGGTTTTATGATCAGCATCCATGTTCCCATCAAGAGGCGCTAGTTCACTGACATCTTTAGGGTGATTGACAAAAATAAAATCGATTGGCTCAATTTAAGAGGTAGTGGATTTGAAACCAAGTTCTTCGAAGATTAAACTGTTGACCGTTTCCTATTTCCCAATACAAAAATTCGCGAAAATATTACCCAACAGATCGTCATTGGTGATCTCGCCTGTGATCTCTCCGAAATAGTACAACGCCTGCCGGATGTCGATCGCGAGTAGATCGCTGCTTAGGCCACTGTCGATTCCTTCCTGGACTTTTAGAATTTCTTCCAATGCTTTGATCAATGCATCGTAATGTCGGGAATTGGTCACAATGGTTTCGTTGTTTCGAAGGGCTCCGGTATTCACAAACTCGAGTAAGGTAGCTTTCAAATCCTCAACGCCCTCACCCGTCTTGGCCGAAAGCAGGAGGGAATGCTTGTTGTCCAAGTGATGCAAAAATGCTTCGATCTCTTTTTTTGTTTCTTCTGAAACCTGATCGACCTTATTTGCGATCACAATTACCTGTTTCTGCGGGAATTTATCTTTTATTTTTTCGATCTCGGATTTGAGTTCCTTCGATGCCTCACCGCCAGCTGAATACTGAGTACTGTCAACTAACACCGCCACCACCTGGGCCGCTTCCATTTTTTCGAAGGTCTTCTTTATACCTAATCCTTCGATCACATCTTTGGTAGCCCGAATACCGGCCGTATCGATAAATCGAAAACCAATGCCTCCGATAGTGATCTCGTCTTCGATGGTATCTCTGGTGGTGCCAGCAATGTCACTCACAATGGCACGCTCCTCGTTAAGCAGGGCATTCAATAAGGTGGACTTACCCACAATGCACTAGGAGACAAACAAGTAAGACCAAACAACAACGCAACCTTGCCTCAATGGTC
>JBCCHR010000475.1:0-2110 GCA_039028655.1 Bacteroidota bacterium | reverse complement strand
GCCGTCTCGTTCCGCCACCAAAAGCACGATCTGATCGAGTTCGGCATCGTCGAATTGAAAGATCAGCCTTTTTCGGATGCTGGTGTCCTTTCCAATATGCTTGAGCATGCTGCGAAGGGCTTCCGGTTCCTGGTCCAATAACGACTGCAAGGTTGCGGATGTGGAAATTCCGGGGTTCGAATTCCACTTAAAATGACCGTGAGTGAGGTAGTATTCCAGATGACTCAAAAGGCTGAAATGCGTGGCGACACTGGTGCCATCCCTAAGCTTACCGTCTTCGTAGATGGTCGAGCTCAAAAAAGCAGTGAGTGCCTCCTCAAGGCGGAAGATCAATTCATTTTCATAATTGGATGCCGCAATGGATCCCAGGTCCAGTTCCACGGTTTCAAACTGATACACAAATTCATCAGAGCTAAAACGATCCAGTATTTGGTCCAACAACGGATCGATCCTGCTATCTTGCATGCCACTGATGGCAGTTTGCAATCGGTGTGCAGCACTGGCATCGTCGTAAACGATCTCATATTCCTGAGCTCCTATGATGTGCACCGGTAATTTCATGATGCATCACCTTTATTTTGAAATTCTTCAATGATATGTACCTGCTTAAGGGCGGCCTTCATTTGCTGGGGCTTATCGTCTTGTTTCCGAAGTAATTCCAACCATCTGAAATAGGCTTTTTCAAACTCCGACATCTCAGGCAACGTGAGCCAATGTGTGTTGTAGTGAATATGAATAGGCACTTGCTGGTACAGAATATTATTGAATTGTATCCTGAAACTTTCCTGCTGAAAACGCACCGGCCATGATGGTAAAATGAAACTCATCTTGAAAGAAAAGAAGGACTCATTCACTTCCTCGTCGTCGAGGTAGGCTACATACTTTAAATTAGATACCGGACACCCTTTTTGCTTGGTCACCAGGCTGTTCAAAGTAGCGGCTATTTCATCAGCTTTGGCCTGATCGCTAAATTCGTCCGTACTCTTCGCTAACAACTCATACGCAATCTTTCGCTCGGTGCCGTATGCTTCATCTTTAGTCATTTCAACTTCCCGAACCAAATCAATATGGTAGGACTGAACGTGGCGCTTTTTCTGCACTATAAATTCGGGCATGAAACGCGATTCGTCGCCTTGTTTTATGAAATCCAGGTCTTGGTTTCGTTCCATACTCGATTTTGGACTGGTGTGCTTGAACTGCACGCGGTCTTCCGTACCGTCCGAGTGTACTTTTAGAACCACATCAAAGGAATACCCGAAATGGGGGTCGGAGGCAGGTGGAGCCAGGAGCAAATGCTCGAGCAGGTGAATGCCTTCTGTTTTTTCATTGAGCTTCTTGATCAAGGTCACGGCATATTTCTTAGCTGTTTTAATACGAGATTCGGACCTATCGCTCATCAACGTGAGTTCTGGATTCATTTTAAATTGAAGTTCGATCTGTCCTTTTACTTCTTTCTTTTGAACTCCAATATAGTTCTCGGCTACTACCCCCAACCGGAAGATGGTTTCGAGATTGGTCTGATCCGTCGCATTGTACGGTACCAATTTGCGCATTCCCCGATACAATTTCTTAAACAGTTTGATATCTTTTTCGGTGTACTCCTTTGCATTGTCCATCATTTTCTCATAATCGAATTCTTTGTGTTCCATGATCTGGGACAGGTTCCTTTGTTCCGGATGGAGAATTCCCAGTAAGAGAGAAATTTTTTGGACGATCACCGGCAACCCAAACACATCGGTACTCTTTTGCTCCGATTCGACATAATTGAATGACCGCGCCCTGTTGTAGCTCAGGTGACCATAGTTGGAGATCAATTTGCGTTTCCAATACAGCAATTTTTGGTCGAAATCCTCATCCGTGAAATGCTTGCCAAAACAGCTGGTATTTATTTTTTGAAGCACATAGGTTGGGAATTCTTCGGCATAGCGAGCCAACATAGTATCGGTAACCTGATTAAGGCGTTCGATGGCACGAATATCGGTGTTGGTATTCAGTTCTTTCAGGGTTTGCTTCCATTGTCCCTGAATGTGGGTGGTATCAGAATGATCTACTTTTACCAGGGCCTCCAGGCCTTGATCGGCCAATTCTACAATTTTCTTGTTCGTATCCT
>JBCCHR010000474.1:0-2149 GCA_039028655.1 Bacteroidota bacterium | reverse complement strand
TTATGGCGACGAAGAGATCCTCGAGGAGTTCGACAAACGCCTCACCATGCTTCTGGAACACTTTGCCAAGTATAATGTACTCGATGAGAACAGCATCGAGCGTGTGCTGCAGAGTGAAAGCTCTACCGATTATGAGACAGCAG
Organism: Bacteroidota bacterium; assembly: GCA_039028655.1. GTDB lineage: Bacteria > Bacteroidota > Bacteroidia > Flavobacteriales > Flavobacteriaceae > Aureisphaera. The sequence continues at coordinate 2,006 of JBCCHR010000474.1, read as the reverse complement.
ACGGTAGCGGCGATGTATTGGTGCATGGTGTAAGCGGAAAACTCATCAAAGCCCAGACGGTAAATCAGCGGAAGCTCGTTAGCCTGATGGACAAGAACGACATGGTCTTTGCCATAGGCCCGGCAGGTACCGGGAAAACCTACACCGGTGTTGCCCTGGCTGTTCGTGCCCTCAAAGAAAAACAGGTACGCCGAATCATCCTCACACGCCCCGCAGTGGAAGCAGGGGAGAACCTCGGATTCCTTCCGGGCGACCTCAAAGAAAAACTGGACCCCTACATGCAACCGCTTTATGATGCCTTGAGAGACATGATCCCGCATGAGAAGCTGGATTCCTTCATTGAGAAAGGAGTGATCCAGATCGCACCACTTGCCTTTATGCGTGGACGAACGCTCGACAACGCTTTTGTGATCCTCGATGAGGCTCAAAATACCACCCATGCCCAGATGAAGATGTTCCTCACCCGTATGGGAAAGAGTGCGAAATTCATGATCACCGGAGACCCCGGCCAGATCGACCTACCACGACGGGTGATCTCGGGATTGAAAGAGGCGTTGTTGGTACTTAAAGATGTGAAGGGTGTTGGTATGGTGTATCTCGATGATAAGGATGTGATTCGGCACCGACTGGTGAAAAAGATCATTGCCGCCTACAAACGAATCGAAAATACCGACTAATCATGAGTAGATCGATCACTGCCACCAACTTCCAATTTCCCGGGCAAAAATCAGTGTACCACGGCAAGGTGCGTGAAGTATATACGCTCGAGAACGACCAATTGCTCATGATCGCTACGGATCGATTGAGCGCTTTCGACGTGGTGATGCCCAAAGGGATTCCCTACAAGGGGCAGATCCTCAACCAGATTGCCACTAAAATGATGACGGATACCGAAGATCTGGTTCCCAATTGGTTAATCGCTACACCCGATCCCAATGTGGCCATTGGAAAGGCGTGCGAGCCATTCAAGGTGGAAATGGTAATTCGCGGGTACATGAGCGGTCACGCGGCCCGAGAGTACAAGGCAGGAAAGCGAATGCTTTGCGGAGTATCGATGCCCGAAGGTATGAAAGAGAACGATGCCTTCCCAGAACCCATCATTACACCGGCCACCAAGGCCGAAAAAGGCGATCACGACGAGGATATTTCGCGAGAAGAAATACTCAGTCGCGGTATTGTTTCTGCGGAAGACTATGCGCAGTTAGAAGACTATACCCGCAAACTCTTTAAGCGTGGGACAGAGATCGCAGCCTCCAGGGGCCTGATCCTGGTAGATACCAAGTACGAATTTGGAAAAACAAAGGAAGGCGAGATCGTTTTGATCGATGAGATCCACACACCGGATTCGTCGCGTTATTTCTATGCAGAAGGATACGCAGAACGTCAGCAACGAGGCGAAAAACAAAAACAACTCTCCAAAGAATTTGTGCGCCAGTGGCTTATTGCCAATGGATTTCAGGGTCTGGAAGGGCAGGAGGTGCCTTTTATGAGCGACGAGTATATCGATTCGGTTTCAGATCGCTATATCGAATTGTACGAGAACATTACCGGCGAGACCTTCGTAAAGGCAGATGTCTCAAACATTCAGGAGCGAATTGAGCGAAATGTGCTCGAATATCTTCTTGCGTAGTTGCATTCATTTTAGCATGTGTGAATTTTTGATGTAACTTTAGGTTATAAAGTCAGATCACTTTAAGTCATTCGTTTTTCGACTTTGTTCTTATAACAGTTATTAAATATTATTGATATGCTAGGGATTATCCATTTAAGCGATGTACACTTTAAATCGGAAGCTGAAAAGAACCCTATTCTTAAAAGGGTAGATGCAATTATTGAAGTTTTGAGAAACGATATTACTGATTGCAATGATCTTTTAGTGTTGTTTTCGGTTAGCAATTCCAGTTCCATGCGCTTCCGTCTTCAACCCCACTCAGTGCGTTCTTTCTCTCCATCGCACACCAGGGAGTGTTGTTCTCCGTCCCAAACCATGTCTTTCTGCATTCTAT
>JBCCHR010000473.1:0-2151 GCA_039028655.1 Bacteroidota bacterium | reverse complement strand
TAGCTTAGGTCGAAATTCCAATTGCTAAAGTTGATATCCGGATCGAATGACAAATTCTCCGTGGTATAGCCTGTACTCGTGGTAACACCACCATCTTCTTGCAAGGAGAACAGGGCATAGTCGTATTTCACGCTCGCCCAGTAGTTCCGTAGCGTAAGTGCCAGGGTGTTATACGGATTGAAGTTAAAACTGGCGTTGAAGGTTTGCGTGATCTCCACCCTACGGCGATCTCCCATGATCACGTCTTCGTCAACTTGCGTTACATAGCCGCGGTCTCCGGTATAATATTCCCGATCGAAAAAATACGCCAGTGAAAACTTATCGTTCCAACGAAATCTGGGTCCAAATCCAAACCAATAGTTCACATAGTCGCGCTCTTTGTCAAAAAAGGTCTGAACCCCAGTATAGGCATTGATAGAAAGTCGTTTGTTGGTATTGGTCTCCATCCAGCCATTGGTGTTCACCGAATTCCTGGTCACAAAGAAACTTCCCTCCTTACGGGGCTCGAAATAGTCGTACTGCTTTCCGGGCCTGATATTCAGGTTGCCACCCATACTAAGAAGTTTACGAGTGGTCCCATTGGCCCAGCCTCCAAATCCAAATCCTGTGAACGTGCTCGGGTTGGCGAGGTTTCTGTAATTTACATAGGTACCAATGGCGTAACGGTTCCATTTCTCGGTAGGCTCAAAGATCCGATAACTCGCATCGATCCCGAAGTTGTTGAAGTTGTTTCTGAATTGCAACCCCAGGTCGTTGATATCATAGGTCTTATCAGCAAAGCTATGGTCGAAACTGTATCTGAAGTTCCCGTGTGCTTTTCGTATAAAGAAGAAGGAACTATAACCGGTTTCAGTCGTCCCACCATCATGCACATTGCTCATTTTCACCTCCGCTCGAATGTTGTAAGTATTGCGCTTGTTCATGATATTGGAGACCAGCCCCGTCACATTCGCATCGCGGAACGATCCGGTCCTGAAGACGTTGGTATTGATGAGTCCAATGGACGAATTACCATTGAACTGCTGGTCGACCACCAGTATATTGTAATTGGTAAATGGTTCGACCTCCTCCTCCCGCGTGGCACCAGTTTCGGTATTTCGAATGGTGGCACTGGCACTTTCAGTTATGGAGTTGAATACCCCGATACCAAGACCCTTTTTTGTTCTTCCGGAGACCTTAATGGCATTCAACACTTTTACAGTCTCGGGCGATTCGACCACCTCTTCGTTGTCTGCCAGTGTTGGACTGCCACTAGGGGCGTTCCCAACCCTCCTCGAAAAGAAAAGATTTCCCTTATTAAATAGATCCACTCCTTCCGTGAAGAATTGCCTTTGCTCGGAGAAGGTTTGCTCAAAGGGTCCCAGGTTGAGGGATACATTGTCAAACGCCGCCTGACTAAAATCGGGAATCAAGGTGGCATCCAGAGTAAAATTCTCGGTAATACCATATTTCACGTCCAGCCCGGCATTGAAATTGGACTCATGCTCGCCGTCAAAACTGGTTTGCACGGTCGATACGAACGGGTAAAATGCCAAACGCACCGGAGGCTCCAGGTTCTCCAATCCCTTTAGTTCTCCATGATACTGCCCGATCAATCCCTGGGAGATATCGATCGGGTTCCAGGTATACTGCGACTCATCCCTTCGGAACCGTCGGTGAAACTGAACACCCCAGGTCTCCAGGTTATTATTATCGAAACGCAAACAGCGATATGGGATCTTTATTTCTACTACCCATCCGTCGTCATTGATCTTTACGGCACTGTCCCAAACGGCATTCCAACCAAAATCCTCCCCGATATTGGGATTGGCAATGGCATCGGCCTGTGTACCCGACGCGAATACGAAGAACTCGGTATCGTTTTGTGCGTCGTTATTGGGGTTGAGTATGAAGCCGAAGAAATCGGCCTGACCAAAATTATCGCGACTCGAAAGTTGTTTGGCTATCAGGGCCGGATCGTCATAGAGATAGGCACCCACATAGATGGCCTGATCGTCGTAGGTCATCTTTACCACGGTTTTGTTGGCCTCCGTGTCCTGTACCCCAACATCGGGCCTGAATTGTGTAAACCCAACTGCTTCCTCCGCTGCCGCCCAGACTGCTTCATCTAAAACACCATCGATTTTAGGAGAGGTGTCGGTTCTTTTAATT
>JBCCHR010000472.1:0-2154 GCA_039028655.1 Bacteroidota bacterium | reverse complement strand
GTCGCTTACTAGGTGAAAAAATCGTGCTTACGGAGTTTATTGGATACGTCAGTCTTTCCGAACTTCAAAGTTCCGGATCTTTTGCTAACCCTAAATCAATCATCATGGCCACCTACATGCTTTGTGGTTTTGCCAATTTTGCCTCCATCGGAATTCAGATCGGTGGGATTGGTTCCCTGGCCCCCGGACAGCGAAAGCTTTTGTCCAAATTTGGAATGAGAGCCCTGCTGGGTGGATCGATCGCCTCCCTGATCTCGGCGACCATTGCCGGGATGATCATTGGCTGATGATGTGCAAAATAGTTGATAACTTCATAATAAAATACGCCAGTTAAAGTTATCTTTCTAGTGCTTGTTTTTATATTTTTAGCACCAAACCCAGAAGGCATATGAAGCAATACCACGACCTCGTTAATCACATCCTCGAACACGGAAATGAAAAAAGCGATCGCACCGGAACCGGCACCAAAAGTGTGTTTGGTTACCAAATGCGATTCGACCTGAGTGAAGGCTTTCCTATGGTCACCACCAAGAAGCTGCACCTCAAGTCGATCATCTATGAGTTACTGTGGTTTTTAAACGGCGATACCAACGTACATTACCTACAGGAAAACGGTGTGCGTATCTGGAACGAATGGGCCGATGAGAACGGGGATCTGGGACCAGTTTACGGATATCAATGGCGCAACTGGAACGGTGATGAGATCGATCAGATCGCGGATATTGTCGAGACGCTGAAAAACAATCCGGACAGCCGCCGTATGTTGGTAAGCGCATGGAACCCCAGCGTAATGCCCGACACTTCAGTTTCCTTTTCCGAAAATGTGGCCAATGGCAAGGCGGCCCTGCCTCCCTGTCATGCGTTCTTTCAATTCTATGTGGCCAACGGAAAACTGTCCTGCCAGCTATACCAACGCAGTGCCGACACCTTCCTCGGAGTGCCTTTCAATATCGCCTCTTACGCCCTCTTCACCATGATGATGGCCCAGGTTTGTGGATACGAACCAGGCGACTTCGTGCATACCTTTGGGGATGTGCATATTTACAGCAACCACTACGAACAATTGGAACTTCAATTGTCCAGAGAACCTCGCCCTTTACCGAAAATGTTGCTTAATCCCAAAGTAAAGGATATCTTTGGCTTCAAATTTGATGATTTTACCCTGATCGACTACAATCCGCATCCACACATCAAAGGAGTGGTCGCGGTTTGATCTAAATCTTACTTATGAAAAAATTACTTCTCGTGTGCTGCTTGCTCGCCACCGGAATAACCTTCTCTCAGGAAGAATGGGGCGATGTGAATAGAAATAAAGTGACCATGAAAGAGATCGCTCCGGTCTGGCCGGGATGCGAATCCAAAAGTGGTTCAGGAATAGACAATTGTTTCCGGCAAAAGCTGGCGCAACACATTGGCAAAAACTTCAAATATCCGCCTGAGGCCTACAAAAAGAACGACCAGGGAAAGGTGATTGTTGAGTTTTTCATCAACGAACAAGGTACCGTCGATATCAAAAGCGTAAGTGGTGGCAGTGATTTGCTTCAAAAGGAAGCCAAACGAAATATCTCGGCCATTCCTAAAATGAGCAAACCGGGAATGATGGCCGGAAAACCAAGAGCTATCAAATACATCGTTCCAATTACGTTTAAAACCGGGAAATAAATGCGCTCACTTGTTCTCGTTGCCTTCTTTCTACTGGCAGTCGCTTCCGCGATCGGACAATCAAAGTATTACTCCGCCGAGCAAAATCGATTGGAGCAATGCTCCTTCGACGAGTCGGATGCCTCCCGTTACAGTTGCTATTCCGAGGTGCTCAATGATATATTCTTAGAGGAACTCAACAATTACTATGCGAGCTTGGATCTTTCGGCCGGCGATGTGCTCCAGGATAAGATTCGTATCCGGTTAACGCCCGAAGGCCAATTCGAATTGGTTTCCATTGAAACCGATAATGATAAAATTCGTGCCCTGGTGGAACGACGTGTAGAGAAAATGGAGCGCGTGATTCCGGTAAAAAATCGCGATACCGATGACGAGTTTGGTGTCATTTTTCTGCTTGCGCCCCCAAGATCGTTAGATTACACCCGTCATTCAAATACAGGCAGAAGCCAATCAGGAGAGCGCTCATGAACATCGCCCAACCGCAAATCCCCG
>JBCCHR010000471.1:0-2167 GCA_039028655.1 Bacteroidota bacterium | reverse complement strand
AGTTTCTCAAACACATATTTTTATAGTAATATTGCGCGACTAATAAAACCCACAGGATTATGAAGTTATTGAAAATTGCCTTTCTGTTTATATGCATGACCGGTGTTGCCCAAACCAACGACGCTGTTACGAAGGTTGGAACCATCGATGTTGATTTTATCATTAGCAAGATGCCGGAACTGACCGATGTACAGAAACAAGTTGAAGAATACGGCAAAACCCTGGATACCGATCTTCAAAAGAAATTGGACGAATATCAGGCAGCCGTCGATAAATACCAACAAGACGAGGCTACACTCACCATCAATCAAAAGAAAGAGGCACAACAAGCCATTCTCACGATGGAAAATGACATACAGAAATTCCAGCAAAATGGGAATCAACTCCTCGTTTTAAAGCAGGAAGAGTTCCTTAAACCGCTCTACGCTAAAGTGGGTACGGCACTAGAGAAAGTGGCCACTGCCGGAGGATACACTCAAGTGCTCACCCGAAACCAGGATGTGGTATTCGTTGACAACCGATTCGACCTTACCATTGCCGTCCTTACTGAGTTGGGCATAGAGATCAAGGAAGGTGAGTAAGTTTTTCTTCTTCGGAATCACAAAAAAAGCCTCCATTGGGAGGCTTTTTTTGTTTATGCTTGTTCCTACCTATCGCCTAACGCGAATAGTTAGGTGCTTCCTTGGTGATGGTCACATCGTGTGGGTGACTCTCATTAATTCCCGAAGCAGTGATCTTTACAAAACGACCTTGTGTTTTCAAACTGTCAATGTCCTTGGCACCGCAATAACCCATTCCGGCACGTAATCCACCAACAAATTGGGTCATACTTTCCATCAACTCTCCCTTGTAATTCACACGTCCTACGATCCCTTCTGGAACCAACTTTTTAATATCATCTTCCACATCCTGGAAATAACGATCCTTGGAGCCTTGTTTCATAGCTTCCACAGATCCCATCCCACGATACGACTTGAATTTTCGACCTTCGTAGATAATCGTCTCACCCGGAGATTCCTTGGTACCGGCCAACAGTGATCCCAACATGACGCTATCGGCACCGGCCGCAATCGCTTTGGGAATATCACCGGTGTATCGAATCCCTCCATCGGCAATTACGGGAACACCGCTTCCCTTAATGGCAGCAGCTACTTCCAGCACCGCAGAGAATTGCGGAAACCCAACACCCGCGACCACTCGAGTGGTACAGATCGATCCCGGTCCAATACCCACTTTCACAGCATCGGCCCCGGCATCCACCAAATAACGGGCGGCTTCGGCAGTGGCAATGTTCCCTACCACTACGTCCAGGTCGGGAAATTTCTTCTTTACTTCCTTGAGAACGGTTACCACTCCCTTAGTATGGCCATGGGCCGTATCGATGATCACGGCATCCACATGCGACTTCACTAGGGCTTTGGCGCGGTCCACTGCGTTTGAGGTAACCCCGATCGCAGCCGCAACACGCAAACGACCAAATTCATCCTTATTGGCCATCGGTTTTAAGGTAAGCTTGGTGATATCTCGAAAGGTGATCAAACCTAAAAGAGTACCATCTCCGTCTACCACCGGCAGCTTTTCTATCTTGTTTTGCTGAAGAATGATCTCGGCATCCTTAAGCGACGTTCCTTCTCCCACTGTCACGAGGTCCTTAGAGGTCATTACTTCGCTCAGCGATCTGGAATAGTTCTTTTCAAATCGGAGGTCGCGGTTGGTCACGATACCAATGAGTTTTCGTTCATCGTCTATGATCGGGATCCCTCCAATGCTGTACTCGCGCATGGTATTTTGTGCATCGCCAACGGTGGCGTCGGCCTTCAAGGTAACCGGATCCTGGATCATTCCGCTTTCGGCCCTTTTTACTTTCCGTACCTCAGCAGCCTGCTGTGCAATGGTCATGTTTTTATGTAACACGCCAATCCCGCCTTCACGGGCAATTGCAATGGCCATGGCACTTTCGGTAACCGTATCCATGGCGGCAGATACGATCGGTACATTGAGTGTTATGTTTTTGCTGAAACGCGACGAAATAGACACTTCGCGTGGTAAAACTTCAGAATAAGCAGGGACAAGTAAGACGTCGTCATAAGTAAGGCCTTCTCCCAGGATTTTGTTCTCGTGTGCGGTCATGCAATTAAATTTTTATTCCGAAGAAAACGGAAGTGGT
>JBCCHR010000470.1:0-2186 GCA_039028655.1 Bacteroidota bacterium | reverse complement strand
GGCCGCACAGGAAGACTTCCGGGAACTCGACCTCACCGCCACCGAGGACAATAACGACTTGTTGCTCGACATTCTGCAAAGCAACAAGACCACACCCATGATCCTGTACACGCATAAGGAGGACGTGTACGTGGTGAACAACCTGGATTCGACGATACAAAGCAATCCCCGACAGATCCAAAAGCTCATTGCCCAATTCAAAAACGAATTTGCTCCTATTGATATCGTCTACAATGAGGAGGTATTGCAAACCATTTATTACGGAAACTCTCCCATCATCAATAAGATCAAATACTATCCCGCGGTACTTATCCTGATCATCGTACTGTTCTTTTTAGCCATCTACTTCTTCTATACCACCTCGAAGTCGGCGGAACAAAACAAACTCTGGGCAGGAATGGCGAAGGAAACGGCGCATCAAATAGGCACGCCGCTCTCGTCCCTGGTAGGATGGAACGAATTGTTGAAATCCGAAAACATATCCGGCGAGTACGTTCGTGAAATGGAAAAGGACATTGCCCGCCTCAAGACCATTACCGAACGATTCTCCAAAATTGGTTCCCAACCCACGCTGGAGGTAAAGGACATAGTGGCCGAAACCCGTACAGCCTTCGAATATTTAAAGAGCCGCTCCTCCAAGTTGATCGAGTTTGAGCTCAATGTCCCAAAGGCTCCGCTTTACGTAAGACTCAATCCACAATTGTACGGATGGACGATCGAGAACCTGGTAAAAAATGGCATCGATGCCATGAAAGGACAGGGCAAGATCACGATCAATATCTCTCCTACGGCAAAAAAGGCTCTGGTTCGGGTAGGTGATACCGGGAAAGGGATTCCCAGGGGCAACCACAAAAAGGTGTTCAAACCAGGTATGACCACCAAAAAGCGAGGGTGGGGTCTCGGACTTTCCCTGGCAAAGCGCATCATCGAGGGATACCATAAAGGCCGAATCTACGTTTTAAAGAGTAGTAAGGCCGGCACCATTTTCGAGATCGCCCTTACCTTACGTCGCGATTAATGGAAACCACCCTTCATACGATTCACACCGCCAAGGTAACGAACAACTGTCCCGAATGCTATTCGACCGAAGGTCTGGAACTCACTTTTACCCAGCAGGAAGTTCAAAACAAGCTTTTTCGCTACGTTCGCAAGGAGGTGAAAGACCGGCTTTACTGTAAGAAATGCGACCAAACTATCTACCCGGTGAAGTGGACCGAGGATATCGAGCGGGTACACGAGTACAACAGGAAATTATTGCAACCCATGGGACTCAATTTAAAGATTCTTCCTTTGGGATGGGTGCTCTTGACTACCGATGCCTTACTACTGCTGGCGATCGTCTATTACCTTACATCCCGTTAAAAATTAGCACTGATCCGGGCCGCGAGATCGGTCATTTCTTCTTGAGAGAGGGATACTTTATGCTGAAAGGTCATATCGCCCATACGATTGATGGGAATAAGATGTACATGTACGTGAGGCACCTCCAGACCAATCACAGAGACACCCACCCGGTCGCAAGGAACCGTGCGTTCAATAGCCAGTGCTACTTTTCTGGAAAACCGCATTAGTTCCAGGTAATGTTCTTCTTCCATATCGAAGATCTTATTGATCTCTTTCTTCGGAATACATAACGTATGACCCTTGGCGTTGGGATCGATGTCGAGAAACGCGTAAAAGTTATCGTCTTCGGCTACTTTGTAGCTAGGGATTTCGCCACGAACGATTTTTGTGAAGATGGAAGACATTAGTCGCGGGTTATTTCAATGATTTCAAATTTCATGGTGCCGTTCGGAACCTGAATTTCGGCAATTTCGCCTACTTCCTTGCCCAACAGGCCTTTTCCTATGGGAGAATCCACAGAGATCTTCCCCGCTTTAAGGTCGGCCTCGCTTTGGGCCACCAGTTTATAGTTCATCTCCATACCGTTGGCCACGTTCTTGATCTTCACCGTGGAATGCACCAACACTTTCGACACGTCCAATTGGGACTCATCGATCACCCTGGCGGTTGCCAGCGTTTCTTCCAATTTGGCAATTCGCATTTCCAGCATTCCCTGCGCCTCTTTGGCGGCATCATACTCGGCATTCTCGCTGAGATCACCCTTATCACGGGCTTCCGCTATATCTTGCGAAGCCTTTGGTCGCTCAACGTCTTTGAGATGATTGAGTTCATCTCTGAGTTTC
>JBCCHR010000469.1:0-2190 GCA_039028655.1 Bacteroidota bacterium | reverse complement strand
TAGGGGCGGGCTTTCGGCTTTATCTTTTGGCCACACCAAAAGGATGTCGCCTCAATCCCTAACGCGAAGTTTTCTTTCTTTTCTTTTTTCCATTGATGAAAAAAGAAACAAAAAAATCTAGGCTCAATCATTCTTCTTCACCCACTACGGTTTTGCCTCGCAACGAAAATAACTCGCTGCGCTCAAACAAATTTTCGTTGTCTTCTCGGCTTCAACCTGTGGGACCCGAAGTCGAATGATAAGGCCGAAATTTTGGGCCTTTTACAAAACCTTTATTTATTATTCTTGTTGAACTTAAAGTAAAGCCCAAAATTATAAGAAGCTTGGCGCGGCACATTATTATTAGCATCGGAAAGAACGCTTCCAAAGCCGGCGATGAACCCAAGTCGGGGAGTGGCTTCGACAATGGTCTTGAGACCAAAGCCGGTGAATTCCTGGTCGTTCACGTACAAACCGGTGAGGGTGTTTTCGAGGGGGGTGGCAAAATCTCCGTTTTCGAAGGAGGTCACTACGTCCAGGAAGGCGATCACCCAGATACGTTTTAGGATCTTGGCACCAGCTTCGCCACCAATCTTAAAATTGGAGCTGTAATCGTTGGTGCGCAGGTCTACCCCGGTAAATGCCTGTACATAGAATTGATCGAATCCGCGACCCACAGACACCAAAGGAGTAAAGGTAAAGGCGTCGTAGCCGGTGCGAATGCCTGATAGTTCGTTGTAGGTGCCGGTATTAAGGGACACGTCCAATTGCCCGGATACCAACCATTTTTTGTTGTAGAAGTTGTGCCGCACCCCTGCGGTAATGTTTCCGAGGGAGGTCACTGTTTCTTCTATGGTGAGTGCGCCTCCGTCTCCTGCCGGAAGGTTGAGCTCTCCGGCGGAGATGTTCTTGAGGGGTACATTGAGTAGTAATGTGGTTTTATCGGTAATCCCGTATTCGCCGTACAGCTGGAAGGTATTGTCGGAGATGGTACGTTCGGTTTCGAAATTCGGGTCGCCATAGAGGTCGGTGTAGTTGGGAATCGTGGAAAATCCAACCTGGGTATAGGCTTCTCCCTTTTTCTGTGTCCAGGGACTTTGTGCCAGTGCACCGGAGATGGTAAGTAAGGCAATGAGCAGTATGAAATTCGATGGTTTTGGTTTTTGGCTATTCATAACGAAATAATTTTGAGAGTAGTAGCTAAAAAATCGAATACCTTACGACGGTGCTCCTAAAAGGTTGGATTCAACGACGGGATTGACGATCTAGATCGAAATATGATTCACGATCAATCGCATACCCAGCCTATTTTGTTGGCCTGCAACTTCGGGAACATGTAGATCGAATTCCAGCGCATCCCAAACAATGACACCGGGAACCAGGTGATGCACTGTTCCGGGTTGAACCGTAGTGTCGGTATTTGGTATGAGTTGTGCTTCGTAGAGCTGGTGCAAGGTATTCTTGCCATTAGACTGGTCGCCAGGATTGATGACGATCTGACCCACCTTGAGACGGTCCATAACATTCCCGTCATCATCTCGCTTGATGACGCTAAATATTTCGATTCGTTTTTCACTAAGCCCGAGTTGACGACCACTTCCTATGAACAGCTGGATGCTTTGAATGAGGGTGCGCTGTCCAAAGAACCGATACACCAACGGATGTTTAGTGTCGGAGGGAAATACGAGGTCCGAGTTCTTCGTAGGCATTGAGATCACGTTGATACGGTGTGCTTGCAAGGAAGGAATACTGTTGAGGGCATGGGTAAAATTGTACGGATTGCCATTGCCACCCATCACCACGTTTTCGAACGACATATTCGGGAAGGTATGCCCCTGAATCCCTGATCGTATAAAATCCCAGTCATCGATATCGGTAAGGAATCGCAGGTCGGCGAAGCGAATGAAGTTACCTCGTTGTGGATCGTTGGCGGGGTGATTTCCCAGTCGGAACATACCTTCGAAGTATCCGCCTTCTAATTTGAGCTGGAGTCCGTTGGCCTTTAAGCTGGCCAAAATGCCGTCTTTTTTGAATTGCGTTCTTCCATTGCCACCACTCATTCCGCAATCCTTAAATGACACGGTGACAGCGATGGTGTTGCCCCAGGCATTTAGCAGCGCAGGCGCTTTTGGATCCCTAGTAGCGCTCCACTCCAACTTGGTGTTTTGAAATTGCCAGTTGGCGGTGGCTCCGTATTTCGATGATTCGTTC
>JBCCHR010000468.1:0-2198 GCA_039028655.1 Bacteroidota bacterium | reverse complement strand
TACAAAACCACCATGTGGGGCGTCATTGGTCTACTGGCGGTTATCGCGTTGTTCCTGTTGTACAAATTCAGGAACAGCAATGCGGTAACGCGGGAAGCCAAATTGAAATTGGCCGAAACCGAGGCCGAGTTCGAAGAACATCGCCAAAAGAATCTCGAACAACAGCAGGTATTGCGTCGCAAACTCCAGGACGAGATCAATAAGAATAAATCTGCCTGATTTTTATTTCTTCGGAAATTATCCGGGAAGTATCCCTTAGTCGATACGCGTGATCCTGGCCCCAACGGCTCTCAGTCGCTCATCGATATTTTCATACCCACGATCGATCTGCTCGATATTGTGAATGGTACTGGTGCCTTTGGCCGAAAGTGCTGCGATCAATAGTGAGATACCGGCACGAATATCAGGAGAAACCATAGTGGTCGCCTTGAGGTCCGACTCGAAGTTATGCCCGATCACGGTCGCACGGTGCGGGTCGCACAAAATGATACGTGCTCCCATGTCGATCAATTTATCGACAAAGAAGAGTCGGCTTTCAAACATCTTTTGATGGATCAGTACACTTCCCTTGGCCTGTGTACACACCACGAGTACAATACTCAGAAGGTCCGGTGTAAATCCGGGCCAGGGTGCGTCGGCCACAGTAAGGGTAGATCCATCGATATACCCCTGAATCTCGTATCCGTCCTGAGCCGGCACGTGGATATCGTCCCCAATGCGTTCCAATTGAATTCCGAGCTTTCGGAAGGTATCCGGAATAAGTCCCAAATTCTCCCAACTCACGTCTTTAATGGTGAGTTCGCTTCGGGTCATGGCCGCCAGCCCGATCCAACTCCCGATCTCGATCATGTCGGGCAGGATGCGGTGCGTACAACCACCCAATGATTCGACGCCCTCGATGGTGAGGAGGTTGGAGCCTACTCCATTAATTTTGGCGCCCATGGAATTGAGCATTTTACACAGCTGTTGCAGGTAGGGTTCACAGGCTGCATTGTAGATGGTGGTAACTCCTTTGGCAAGTACCGCGGCCATCACAATATTGGCGGTACCTGTAACCGAGGCCTGGTCCAATAGCATATAGGTTCCGGTAAGTCCTTCGGGGGCTTCCACACCATAGAATCGTTCTTCCTTGTTGTATCTGAAATTCGCTCCCAATTTGATAAAACCTTCAAAATGGGTATCCAATCTTCGTCGCCCGATCTTGTCTCCACCCGGTCTGGGAATGTACCCCTTGCCAAAACGCGCCAATAGCGGACCAACGATCATGATGGAACCACGTAGGGAGCTTCCCTCCTGCTTGAACAACTCCGATTCGAGGTATTCGAGTTTTAGGTCGTCGCTACGAAAGGCATAGGTTCCTTTGCTCAACTTCTGGATCTTCACCCCCAGATTGCCAAGGATCTGGATAAGTTTGTTCACGTCCCTAATATCCGGGATGTTCTCGATCACTACCTCATCGGGTGTTAATAAAACAGCACAAAGTATTTGCAGGGCTTCATTCTTAGCACCCTGCGGACGAATCTCTCCCTTTAATGAGTGACCGCCTTCAATTTGAAAAGTTCCCATGTGTAGCCTGGTGTAGTAAGATTAGTAACGTTTGCGATTGCGATTTCCCTTGTTGCCGGATCCTTATCCTTTTCCAGTGGATTTGGTGAATCGCTGCTTAGTTTTCATCAGCTGCAGTGAATCGGAAAGTCCTTCCTTGCTATCCAGCAGGTTGAGTCGGCCTTCGGAGAGTTCGTGAAGGTGTTCAAAGATCACGGCATCTTCAACCGTATCCTTGTTCCAATTCAAAAAGCATTTTTTCATGTGGTTGGCGATGGTCATTACCAATCCATCTTTCATATCCCCTTCTTCCCATTTGATGGCTACGTCGATCATGCGCTTGATATTGTTTCCGTAGAAACGATACTTCGGGTGATTTTGAGGATAGTTCAAAGGTTCGGGACGCTCGGCCAATTCTTCACGAGAAGGTTTTGGATAAGGAGAATCCACGTCCAGTTTGAAATCGGAAATAATAAACAACTGGTCCCATAGTTTATGCTGGAAGTCCGGCACATCTCTCAGATGCGGATTCAGGTTGCCCATGACCGAAATGATACTCTTCGCACAGTTATTCCGTGCTTCTCTGTCCTCAATGGAGATGGCGTGTCCCACCATTTTCTGAATATGTCTTCCGTACTCGGGAATGATCAAAT
>JBCCHR010000467.1:0-2215 GCA_039028655.1 Bacteroidota bacterium | reverse complement strand
CGCGAACCGACGCTTCGGCGGAAAGGGCGGCATGAAGCATCGCAACGGTCCACGGGTCATGATGTGAAAATCAATCGCATCATCTGCTGGAAGGGTTCGGCCGCGCGGCCGAGTGCCAGAAGGCCTGCGAGCGCGTGCTCGACCGCTACCCCGACTCGCCGTGGATCCTGCGCGCGCTCGCCGACGCGCGCTTCCACGCGAAGGACGCGGCGGGCGCGACCCACACGATCGAGAGGGTTGTCGCGAGGTGGCCGAACTCCAGCGACTTCGACCGACTCGTCGGTTTCCGGCTTCGCGCGAAGGATCGCGACGGGGCGCTGCACGCTGCCCTCCGCGGCTACCTCGCCCTCAACGACGCCGAGTCGACCGCTCGCCAGCTGCAGCGGGTCGCGGGAGCATTGCGGCGCGTGACCGACGACGGCGACGATTTCGTCGGTTGGTCGGACGCGGCGGTCGCGTCCCTCGACTGCCGGCCGGACCAGCGGCAGCGACTGCAGCTGCTCGTCGACGAGGCCTTCGCCGACCGCCGGGCCGAGGTCGAAGCCGTGCTCGCGGACCACCTGGCGCGGATCGTCGCCGCCTGCCGACGGCACCACGCCGAACCGATTCTGCTGACCTACCCACAGCGGTGGGAAGCCGGTATTCGTTTGGTTGAGCCTGGATAAGAACAAGTCCGGTTTTTCTAAGATCCGTTGGGATCGTATGTTTACGACCGTTGGCGGTAGTGGGGAGCCTGTCTCCTACTTGAAGTATTTCTTTATGCTGGTAGGTGCCTGGATCCTGTTCAGTTTCTTCAGAAAACAAAGAAAAAAGAAGGTAAAACGCGGTTAGGCTCGTATTTTCTTTGCTGAATTAACCTCGCCATACCCTTTCTTATGGACGAAATTATCCTCCATCCCGCTTATTTCCCATCCATTTTGCAAATGGTGGCAATTGCGCAGGCCGAAAAGGTATGTTTCGAAGTTTGGGATAACTACCAGAAGCAAACCTATCGCAACCGTGCTCACATTGCCCACGCCAATGGTAAATTGGTGCTTACAGTGCCCATTCAGCATTCCAAAGATGGCGCACGACAAACCACGCGAAACGTACAACCCGAGAACAACTTCCCGTGGCAGGAACAACACTGGAAATCGCTGCAAACTGCCTATCGCACCTCTCCCTATTTCGAGTTTTATGAGGATGAGCTCCTCCCGTTTTTTACGAAACCGGTGAGTTCCCTGCTGGATCACAACATGGACATCTATGTTTTTATTGCTGAATTGATCGGGCTGGACACTCCTTACGAGCGCACTGCCTCCTACCAGGAATTGCCCGCCGGTAGAGATCTCAGGGGATTGGTGAATGCCAAATCCAAAAACGTGCCTTCACTTTCCAAGTACATTCAAGTGCTGGAGGCCAACCATGGCTTTTTACCTAATCTCTCGGTACTCGATCTACTCTTCAACGAAGGCCCGAATACCCTGGAATACCTTGAAAAACAAAAGATCGATTGGTAAGTATCGTTGTGTAATCGTTTGTTTAAACCTTCTACCAACCAAAGGTGGCCTGGACAGGATGATGATCGGAAAAGGAACTCTCCAAGGTATCAAAACTCAAGACATCCATCGACTGTGAGGCCAGGATAAAATCGATTCGCAACGGATATGAGACAAAGGAATACGTGGTTCCCAGGCCATTGCCCTTCTCCAGAAAACTGTCCTGCATGTCCTTCTTCAGCTGGCGATAGGCATAAGAGAAGGAGGTGTTGTTGAAATCCCCGCTCAGGATCACAGGAAGGCGGGAACGTGACTTGTGCTCGAGTATAGTTTCGATCTGTCGTTCCTGCATCACGAAGGTTTCCGATATCCGCTTCTTGATCTTATCGGTTCCGCGTTGCTGCAGAAAATCGACATTGGGTAAAATTCCCAAAGATTGCAAATGCAAATTGTAAATGCGTATCGTATCCGAGCCTACGATCGCATCGGCGTAGACCGTATTGTTATAGGAATCCTCAAAGTCGAATCCTCCGGTATTGATCAATGGATATTTGGAAAAGATGGCATGCCCCAGCTTGTAATCGGCTTCCTTATAATGGATAAACTGATGAGGATAGGCGGACATATCAATATCATAATCGGCGTAATACTCCTGCACGCACACTACATCCGGTTGTTCATCTTTGAGCAATTGGACAAACTCTTGGGTGATCTTCTTTTCTGAAGGATGTTCCTCG
>JBCCHR010000466.1:0-2231 GCA_039028655.1 Bacteroidota bacterium | reverse complement strand
TCAAGTCTGAATGCCGCTGCGGCCAATTAGCCGTTCTGTCACAGAAGCTGTTATCGTACAAAATGGTTGGCAACCATTGAAAAACCCAAGGATTGTATCTATCTTTGCCATCGCCCTCCTATGCTAAAGCTTCGGAGGGCGAAATTAATTAGGATACACTATGCAACTTTCTGAGCAGGAACAGGTACGCCGCGATAAACTCGCACAATTACGCAATCTGGGCATCGACCCCTACCCGCCCGAACTATACCCGGTGGCAGATACATCGGCATCGATCAAACAGGATTTCTCAGAGGGGAGGTCGGTGGTGATCGCAGGACGACTCATGCGTAAAAAAGTGCAGGGAAAGGCGGCTTTTGGAGAGCTACAGGACAGCGAAGGAAGGATACAGGTGTACTTTAACCGTGACGAGATCTGTCCGGGTGACGACAAGACCCTGTACAACGATGTCTTCAAAAAATTGATCGACCTAGGTGATTTTATTGGGATCGAAGGCGAACTTTTTGTGACACAAGTAGGTGAGAAAACGGTGCTGGTTAAAAACTTCTCGCTGCTTACCAAAACCCTGCGACCGCTGCCTTTGCCCAAAACAGATGCGGATGGTAAGGTGTATGACGAGTTCAACGATCCGGAATTGCGCTATCGCCAACGGTACGTGGATCTGGTGGTGAATCCCAAAGTGAAGGATACCTTTGTAAAACGCACCAAGATCACCAATACCATACGCCGATTCTACAACGACATGGGCTTCCTGGAAGTGGAAACGCCCATCCTGCAGCCTATTCCCGGGGGAGCCGCTGCACGTCCGTTTGTAACGCACCACAACGCCTTGGACATCCCGCTGTACCTGAGGATTGCCAACGAATTATACCTCAAGCGACTGATCGTGGGAGGATTTGACGGCGTTTATGAATTCTCGAAAGACTTCAGAAACGAAGGAATGGACCGTACGCACAACCCTGAATTTACCGTGATGGAAATGTATGCGGCCTATAAGGACTACCATTGGATGATGGACGTTACCGAACAACTGCTCGAACGCGTTGCTGTTGAGCTGCATGGTACTACCCAAGTACCTTTTGGGGAGCATGTGATCGACTATAAAGCCCCTTATGCCCGGGTGGGCATTCTGGATGCCATCAAGGAGCACACGGGATACGATCTCTACCAAAAGGGTGAGGACGAGGTACGTGAAGCTGCTATTGCCCTGGGATTGGAAGTGGACGAGACCATGGGTGTGGGTAAACTGATCGACGAGATCTTCGGGGAGCTTTGCGAACCGCACTATATCCAGCCTACCTTTATCATGGATCATCCCGTGGAGATGAGTCCGCTCACCAAGGAGCACCGCACCAAAAAAGGCCTGACCGAACGCTTCGAGTTGATGGTAAACGGTAAGGAACTGGCCAACGCCTATACCGAGTTGAACGATCCCGTTGTGCAACGCGAGCGTTTCGAAGACCAACTGCGCTTATCGGAAAAAGGAGATGACGAAGCCATGTTTATCGATCAGGATTTCCTGCGTGCCTTGGAATACGGGATGCCTCCTACCTCGGGGATCGGGATCGGGATCGATCGATTGACCATGTTCATGACCAATAACAATTCGATCCAGGAAGTGCTGTTCTTCCCGCAGATGAAGCCGGAAGTGAAGCAGGTGGCCATGACCGATGAGGAAAAAGCTGTATTTTCTATTCTGAAAAACAACTCGCCTATCGACCTGAACGAGCTAAAAGCCCAATCCGGCTTGTCCAACAAAAAATGGGACAAGACCATCAAAGGACTTACGAAGAACAAGCTCGCTAAAGTTGAAAAAACCGAAGATGGCTTGTTTGTGAAGGTGTTATAGGAAGTAGCACCCTGAAGTAAATTCAGGATCTAAATATTAAAAAAGGATTGCGTTAAGCAGTCCTTTTTTGTTGCAGACCCTATCAAAAATTCTGTCAGGAATTTGTCTCTTGCTAAATATTTTATTTCGACATCAAAAGCGACTGATATCCAGCAACGTATGTGGATAATGGTTATCTTTATTGCTCATAAAACTAGTTAGCAGCAAGCATAAAAGAATGAAAATATTTACTGAAAAAACAAGCAAGTATCTAATCTGGACTGGTATCTTATTTATCATCATTGGATTCATTAGTTTTAAGATTGGAGAAGATATCTTCGCTTTTGACAAAGAAGTAAAGGCGGATAAAATCGGTCAATTGGGAGATTTCTTTGGAGGAATT
>JBCCHR010000465.1:0-2239 GCA_039028655.1 Bacteroidota bacterium | reverse complement strand
TGACGGAAAAAGATACCTTTGCAGCGCAAAAGTAACGGAAAACTAAAATTAATAAAAGAGATTACCGTTAAAGGCCCATATAACCTTTTCTATGAAGCAGTTTTTCCTCTATTTGGCAGTTGTTTTTCTATTCGCAGGCTGCAATTCGAAGAGTAAACTTACCGAAGAGATCGAACAGATCCCTGTCGATGTCGAGATTGTGCGATTCGACGAGCTATTCGCCAACGCTACCGTCGACGAACTTCCAGAACTCAAATTGCGTTATCCGCTGTTTTTCCCGGAGCGATTTCACGACAGTATTTGGGAACAACGGGTGACCGATACCTTGCAAATGGGACTCAATCGGGAAGTCTTACGCGCATTTCCTTCCGAAGAAAAAATAGAAGAACCGCTGGTCTCTCTTTTTCAACATATTTCTTATTATTTTCCTGGATTCACTGTTCCTCGTGTCTATACCACTACTTCCGATGTCGATTACAAAACGAGAGTGATCGCCGCGGACAGCCTGTTGATTCTCGAATTGGATACCTATCTCGGGGCCGACCACTTTTACTACGAAGGAATTTCCAGGTACATAGCTGCCAACCTGCGGCCAGAAATGATCCCCTCCGATGTGGCCTCTGCCTACACGCGACAATACGTTGATGTGCCACGACAACGACACTTGCTGGCTCAAATGGTATATTTTGGTAAAGAACTATATCTAAAAGACCTCTGGCTTCCGGGGGTAACCGACGCAGATAAGATTGGATATTCCGAAGAACAATTGCTTTGGGCAAAGGAGAATGAGATTTTTATTTGGAGCTACTTTGTCGAACGAGAATTGTTGTATAGCAACGACGCCAAACTTTCATCGCGATTTATCAATCCGGCTCCCTTCTCCAAATTCAAACTGGAATTGGATAATGAGTCGCCGGGAATGATCGGTCGATATATCGGCTGGCAAATGGTACGAGCTTATATGGAGAATAATGATGTTTCCCTGGAGCAATTAATGATCGTACCACCTGAAGAACTTTTTAATAATTCGAAATACAAACCAAAACGATGAGCGCACATACTTCCGAAATCACACTCAAAGTTGAACTGGACGAAAATAAGATCCCGGAAAAACTTCATTGGTCCGCCCCCGGGGGAGGAGTAGACAACGACGAAGCAAAGGCGATACTACTTTCCGTTTGGGACCACAATGCAAAAGAGGCCTTGCGCATTGATCTCTGGACCAAAGACATGCCCGTGGATGAGATGAAGGTGTTCTTCCACCAAACGCTCACCGCTATGGCCGATACATTTCAACGCGCCACCAACGATCAACGCATGAGCGATACCATGCGAGATTTCTGTGATTACTTTGCTGAAAAGTTGGAGCTCAGAAAAAAATAATTCTTTCTTAAAAAATGTTAAGTGTAAGCTAGCTTACATTTCCCCATCATCCCACGCTTTTATTTTGTGTAATCGTAAAATAAAAAAGTTAGATGATGGAAAAATTACAATCAATTAAAATTGGCAAATCGGTCCTTTTGGGAGCGATCTTGTTCTTTACAATGACCTTCACAGCGGCTGCCCAATGTACGGCAGATGCTGCTGCCATTGAGGTAACCGGAACCGGTGAGACCGAAGTGAGCATTTGTGTGGATGGCGTGGGCGATCCTATCGATGTAAGCGTGGTTGGTATGGGAGTGGGCACCAACAGTGGTTGGGTGATCACCGACAATACCACCGGAACTATTTTGGCATTGCCTCCCGGTCCACCGTTCGATCTGGATGGAGCCGGACCCGGCGTATGTGATATCTGGTACCTTCGCTATGAAGCTGGCCTCACGGGACTTGCTACGGGAAATAACGTTGCCGACTTGGCCGGATGTTTTGATCTTTCGAACCCTATTATCGTAACACGCAACGAGCCGGACGCTGCTGCCATCGAGGTAACCGGTACCGGTGAGACCGAGGTCGATATTTGCGTGGATGGTGTAGGAGATCCAATCGATGTTTCCGTGGTTGGAACTGGAGTTGGTTCCAACAGCGGTTGGGTAATTACCGATACCAATTCCGGAACAATTTTAGCACTGCCTCCTGGACCACCATTTGACCTGGACGGAGCCGGACCTGGAGTTTGTGACATTTGGTATATCCGATATGCGGATGGCCTCACAGGATTGGCAACAGGACAGAATTTGGCTGGCTAGGTACAGCAGCAAACGACGATCTTGCACGCTTGGTTACGGTATCTACGGTTCAC
>JBCCHR010000464.1:0-2249 GCA_039028655.1 Bacteroidota bacterium | reverse complement strand
CGCCATCGCGGATCTCACCTCATTGAACGCGAATGTTTTCTATGAGCTGGGACTGCGACATGCCATTAAAGCCTATACGACCATCCCTATTTTTGCATTCGATGCCGACTTACCCTTCGACCTCAACCTACAGCGCACCCTGCCCTATAAATTGGATGATGATGGGAAGTTGATCGATATAGACAACGCCGTTAATATGTTAATCACGCATCTCAATGCAGCCAAGGCGTCCAAAAGTGTGGACAGTCCGGTATTCCAATTAATTGATGGTTGGAAGGTCTCACACAATCTCTCCCATGAAAAGACGGATGCTTTTAGAGCGCAAGCTACCTATGAGAATGATGTGAAGGAAGCCTTGTTCAAGGCCCGGAATGAAGGAAAGGATGCGGTATTGGCTCAATATGAAAGCCTAAAACCTATCAAGGAGAAATCGGTGGGTGTCATCATCGACCTGTTCCTTTCGCTACGAGGTGTGAAGGCGTTCGACAAGATGCTGGAGTGTTATGAGGATATGGATGCACCCATTCAGAAATTGAAGATGGTGCAAGAACAGCTGGGCTTTGCATACAATCGGCTGGGAAATTCGGAACAAGCCAAGCGGGTACTCGAAGCAGTGATCGATGAGTACGGGGCCGATCCGGAAACCAACGGTATCCTGGGTAGGGTGTATAAAGACCTCTTTACTTCAGCAAAAAAAATGGAAACAAACTTAAGGCAACGGGCTACCTGTCGATGGCGATCAAATCGTATAAAGAAGGGTTTGATGCCGATTGGAGGGATGCCTATCCCGGTGTGAACCTTGTTACGTTGTTGGAATTGAAGGGAGACCGGGATCTCCTGGAGCAATACCTGCCGGTGGTGCAGTTTGCCAACAAGAGAAAGATCGAACGCACCGGCCCCGATTATTGGGACTTGGCAACGGAGGGTGAATTGGCTGTGCTCGATCGTAACTATGAGACGGCTACGCAACATTTCTCTGAAGCCATCGCCCTGATTCCGGATAACGAATCCTGGATGCTGGAGACTTCCGTCAACAATTTAAAGATCATCCAAAGCGCTCGAACGGAGCATGGAACCCAGGATGATGGATTGGCGTCATTGATCGCGCAATTTGAGGAATATCTTTAGGTCTTCAATAAAAAATCAATTAATACCTTCTCCCACTACTTTTTGCGCGTATTGGCCAGCGCTTTTTTGAGCTCGTCCAGGTGTTCGTTCAAATCGTCTAAGGTCATCACATCTTTGTAGGGAAGATACGGCTCACCGGAGCTTCGAACCGCGGTTTTCAATCCGAAGATCAAGAATTTAAGGTGCTCTAACTCTGCCAATTTGTTCCCTGGTGATCCAGCTTTGCCCCACAGTCGACGTGCTTCTTTCACCACGTCGCGCCAATGAGCGTTACTGTTTTTGTTGTTCTTCACTACTCCCAAACAAAGCTGAATGTTAAGAATCTTCTGCATGTTCCAATAATCCATATGGTTGAGGTTGTCGTCAGATTTTTGCTCATCTAGTTTATTCAATTCCCTACCCAATTTCCGGATGGCGGTGTTTTTGTCATAGATCTCATAGGCGTGTTTCTCTACCACTCCCGACCCATGATGACCGTTTGCCTGAAGTATGTATGACAACTCTACTGCATTGGTAAGTGGGTAGCTAAGGTTTACATTTGCACCGTTTTTCTGCTGATCCTTGATCATTCGTTGCATCGCTTGTTGATAATAGCTGAGTGACAATTTATATTGTTTGATACGCTCGGCCTTGGTGGCGGCAACCATCGACATACGTTTATGCGTGCTCGCCATTAGATTGAGACGTTCTGCGGTTTGGCCCGCAAGTGACAAGAATTGCAGATCTCGAATCACACCCTTTATTTCATGGTGCGCAGTGACTTTTGCTTCCTTGCTTATGTTCTTCCCGGTTAGGTACACGTTTTTCACGTGCATTTTTGCCCTGGTGTTACAGTATTTTTCCATAGAAGCAAAGGAGAAATCGGCGCTCTCCATATCCCTCAGGGTCTTGTATTTACCTTCTGCTTCCTCGTAGAGTCCTAGCTCGTAATAAACGAGCGCTTGCTTTTCGATGATCTCTGCGGTAATATCTTTTTTGAAAGTCTCTTCGGCTGCAGTACTAATCGCGTTGAGGTCGTCGATGTATCGGTAAAATTCCTTCAATCCCATTTTAATATTGTTCAACAGGTTATCGAGATCGATCTCCACCTCTTCCGGAACGATGTAATTGGGTTGCCAGGG
>JBCCHR010000463.1:0-2257 GCA_039028655.1 Bacteroidota bacterium | reverse complement strand
GTGTAATCTCCCAGGTCGTTTCCGTCGCTGTCGAACCTGCGCACCGAATTGGTGCCATTGTCACCTATAAGCAGATCGCCGTTTGGTAGAAAAGCCAGTCCTTCAGGATTGGTGAGCGTGGTGATCAAGTCTTCGATAAAGCTGCCATCGGTCGCATCGAAGGTAACACACTTGCCCGCATTCCAGTCCAGGACATACATGATTCCGTCTCTGATCTCCAGGTTGGTTGGCCCGGAAAGATCGGAGGTGATAAAGGGACCTACTTCCATCCCGGTGTTGTCGAATTGAGTTACGGTAGCACCTCCGAAGGAAGAAACATAAAGATTGTCGCTATCGTCCCAGTCAAAGCCTATACTTTGAACTACCCCGGTACTCGTATACTCGTCAATGAGATTACCATCCAGGTCAAATCGAAGTACTCTGTTGATCGAATTACTCCACTGGAGCACGTACAACAGATTGTCGTCGCCGATCTTCATGCGGGTTGGACCTCCGGCCACCTGGGCGAAGTCCTCGATGTATGCACCGGTGCGGGAGTTGTACTTGGTAATGCGTCCGGTGTTGAGATTAGATACCAACACTCGGTCCACATCTTCAAGGAACACTATGTCCTGTGGCCAACCGAGTTCGGTAGTAATATAGTCGATGGGATTTTCCCCATTAATGTCGAATTGCACGATCTTGAATTCGCCGCTGGAAAAATTAGCAGCGTCGCTTACATAGGTGTAGTAGTCCTGAGCATGTACCGAAACGGTGGTTATGCTCAGTATTAGGATAAAAAGTAATTTTAGTTGCTTCATGGATAAATGATTTTTGAAATGATACTTCGAATTTCTTCAAATCCCGACCAAGAAGTGTTCAGAATTATAAATATGCACTTCGGAATTTATAAATTCAGACTGGCAGAGGAGGTTCTGTATTCGGAAGGTGTACAGTTGTGTTTTTTTCTGAATGCGTTGTAAAACGCGGCTTTGCTGTTAAATCCAACATCAAAATAAACACTCTTAATACTTGTCATCTTGGTTTCGGTGAGCAATCGCTCGGCTTCTCGCAGGCGATAATCGTTTACGAACTTATTGAAGTTTTTACCGGACTTCTGGTTGATGACCTTGGACAGCAAATGTGTAGAAAACCCAAGTTGATCGGCCAGGTGCACCAATCGCAATTCGTTATCGATATAGGGCTTCTCCTTTTCCATGTATTGGGTCACATTGGCAAAAAGCTCGTTCATCAGCGAATGTTCCAGGGTATCTTTTTCGACGACTTTAGGTAAAAACAGGTTTCCGAAGAATTCACCATTAAATACGTCGGGCTGCCGGAAGATAAAATATCCGATGGCATAGATGGACAGGCTCATAGTAATGGAGATCATATAATCCCATTGGCTGTTAAAGAACGAATAACCCACTAGTGCAAAGTAGGAGGAGTAGGCAAGGATAAATACCAGATAACCCACGGCCAGCATCATTCCCCAACGAAATCGCAATCGGGTGAACTCCGAAGCGTATCGTTTGTTTCGAAGCATCAATAGGAATATAAGTACCAGGTACAAAGTCATATGTCCTGCTGCTATCCAAGGCATTTGGACGAGCCAAAGCAAGGGAATATCCATGGATGTCCAACCCAAGTATTTGCCCCACATTACTAAGTTGGGTATGAGAATGAGGAACGCGGGCAGGAAATGAAGCGCATAATTGAAACGCACCTCTTTTTGATACAGATTTAGAAAATAGAGGTACAGCAAGGGTCCCGTGACGTAGTAACACATGGACGGGATGAGTTGTAAATACGGAAACACGGTCTCATAGCGCGTCCAAAACAAAACGTACTGAAAGAGCATCACCGAAAAGGCCAATACCAGAAAGGCAATAGGGTAGTTCTTCTTGACTCTTCCGGCCAATAAAATGACGAACAAGAAGAGGCCCATGGCCACGGCCAATAGAAATCCCGAGGTCCAGGTATCCAATGAGGGGGTCATTTGCATACACAAATATAATTCGAGATGCCTTTGTTTCGCAATTTAAAGGAGTCTCGACTTATAAATTAAGACTATAAAATTTGAGTTTTTCTTAGCGAGTAATTTGTTTCAATCCCGCTACGGTTGCCACCGGGTCCGCAGATTTGAAAACGTAGCTTCCGGCCACTAACACATTGGCACCTGCCTCTTTGAGCTGCTGGGCATTCTTGTTGGTTACACCTCCATCAATTTCGATCTGGGTATTGGCACCCTTGTCGTCGATCATTTTTCGGAGGGCAC
>JBCCHR010000462.1:0-2259 GCA_039028655.1 Bacteroidota bacterium | reverse complement strand
TCATCATCTACATGCTTTCTGCCAATTTCCTTTCGTCCCGATACATCCTGGAAGAGGAAGTCAAGAAAGGAATGGACCTGGTGAACAAAAACAAGGACAAGAACATCCTTTGCGTGGTGGTAAGCGATTTTGTCGGGCTCGGCAATTTGAGCAAGGCATTGGAAGGACGAACAAAAAGTGCTGTCCAAGACTCCCTCCTGCAACTTTCACAATATCAATACCTACCTTATGGTAAAAAGCAAAATGAGGTAACCAACAACGAGGAGAAGAAGATCATTCCCTTAAAAGCCTATCCCAATATCGAAGAAGCACTTGCCCAGGTAACCGAAATGGTCCTGGACTTTGTAAGCAAATAGTTTCTAAAAATACTGCCCGATCCCAAAGACAAAACCATTGGTGGAATCTTCTGTGATCCCATAGCCATAATCGATCCGGAACACCGTATTAAAAATACGCTTATGGATAAACCTAACACCCACCCCAGGATAGACCCTCAGATTCTGGCTGTCGGCAAAGTCGCCAAAATCACCACCGGGATTTCGCCAGCTACCTCCGTCGACAAAGACATTCCCCTGTAACACGAACCAGTTCTTTTCGTACAAAGTGTATCGGTATTCGGTGTTTAATACGATGGCCGCGGTTCCCCGATCGATGGTGTTCCCCACTCCACGGATGTTCAGGTTGTTGTCTACCGCGAACGGAGCGAAGGGTGAGTCGTTGTTACTGGCCACCCCCAAACGCAGTCGGTTGGCCCAGTTACCTTTTTTGCCCACACGTTTGTAGTACACAAAATCGTTGAAACCGATCAGGAATCCCGGTAAGGCTTCATCAGTGCTGGTTACGTATTGAAAATTGAAACTACTTTTAAATCCGTCCAAATACTGATAGTAATTGGTCACATTGTTGTACTCATAGTACAACTTATACAAGAGTTTATCGACCTGTAACTCCAGCGGAACATTGGGGTTGGTAGCGCCATCGACATATTGGTAGTCTTCGGTAAAGAAGTTAAGTCCGAGCTCGACACGGTGCTTGAAATTAAATTCGTACAGCCCCAGGACCTCGTAGGACGTATTGTTGTATTTATAATCGGCCGTCGTATCGTCGAAGAAGACGGGTTCCAGCGTGGTGAGGTTATTATGGTTGAGCGCGATCCCGGCCTTGGGCCCAAACAAGTAGGGGGCGCGAAAGTTAATTCCGTAGGAATTATAAATATCCCTTTGAAAGCTACCACCTACCACGATTCCGTGCCCCAAGGCATTGAACTCGAAAAGCCCAAGACGATAGGCAAATTCGTCGTCGTTGGTGGTAAAGATATTGGCCGACGGGATAATAGTAAAATTTTCATCCACGCCATAGACTATTTTCACGGTACCATCTTCTTTAGGGTGCACCTGGTAGTAGGCGTGAGCGATGGCGGGAAGACGGATCAACCGTATCATATCGGCCTCCATTTGCAATGAGTCCATGGCCGTTCCGGTTTCGATTCGAGTGATCTTGCGAATAAAGCTTTCCTTGGTCTTGTTATTATTCTGAATAACGATCTCGGAAATTTGCTGGGCATACAAACTACCGCAAAGAAGGAAGATGGTCCAAAAGCTTAGTACTCTCACTAGTTTGTCCTAAAATGTTCGCGAATCAGGTTTTCAACCGGTTTATTTTGAGGGGTGAACCGCGCATTATTGGCCCCGCCCGATTCTTTGTGTTCGATGTACCATTTCCAGATAAATCCTCCTGCGTACCAGGGTTCGGTATCGATCTCCTCATAGAGCGCCTGTGTAAGGTTGGATTGGGCCGTAAGGTTCACCGAGGTCATATCGCGATCGCTCTTCCATGGTTCCTTACCGGCAAAATCAACACTTCGATATCCGTATTCGGTAAAAAGAATTTTTCTGTCATGAGTGGTCGAGACACCTTCGAGTTCCTCTTTCCAACGCTGCCAACCCAGGCGGGATTCCTCGAGGCCGGGTGTTTTATTTTCCGAAATAGGAAAATAGGCATCAACGCCAATATAATCCAATTGTTCCCAAAAAGGTACCCGCTTATACTCGTCCCAATTGGCGGCGTAGGTGAGTTTCCCCTTGTATATTTTTTTTATTTCTGAAATGAGCTGTGACCAATATTCCGGCCGATGTACGATGAATTGCTCCAATTCGGTTCCTACACAAAAAATGGCCACGTCCAGGTCCCGTGCCAACTCGGCATAACTGATAATGAACTCCCGGTAGCTTGTCTCCAGTTGCTTCCAATCTGCTTCCG
>JBCCHR010000461.1:0-2263 GCA_039028655.1 Bacteroidota bacterium | reverse complement strand
GGAATCGAGCATAGTTGATCATGGAAAAAAGTACATCGCCAAATTCCTGTTCTATTTTTTCCTTGTTGTTGTCTGCGATCTCCTGCTGCAATTCGCCCAATTCTTCCTGCAGTTTCTCGAATACCTGCCGGGGCTCTTCCCAGTCAAACCCCACTCCGGCCACCTTGTCCTGGATGCGATTGGCCTTGACCATGGCCGGCAAAGAATTGGGAACACCTTCCAGTACACTTTTCTTACCTTCTTTGAGTTTCAGCTTCTCCCAATTTTCCTTGACCTCTTCTTCATTGGCGACATCCACATCGCCGTAAATATGCGGATGACGAGAGATAAGCTTTTCGCAAATATCGTTGGCCACATCGGCCATGTCGAAATCGTTGGTCTCGCTTCCAATACGGGCATAGAATACAATATGAAGCAGCAGGTCGCCCAATTCATTCTTTACCTCCAAGGGATCGTTATTAAGGATGGCCTCTCCCAACTCATAGGTCTCTTCGATGGTGAGATGCCTCAGGCTTTGCATGGTCTGTTTCTTGTCCCAGGGACACTGTTCACGCAGTTCGTCCATGATGGTAAGGAGGCGGTCGTAAGCCTTTAATTGTTCTTCTCTGGAATTCATATTTAAAGCTAAAAAAATCCCTTCGATTGAAGGGATTTGCGATGTTATTTTATTCGAAAGTTATTAAGATTCCTCCTGCTCCTCTTCGGTAGGCTCGGTGAAATCGGTCATTCCGTTTTTCACCAGCAGATTGTACCATTGCACTACCTTCTTGATATCGCTGGGATACACGCGATCCTCGTCGTAATCAGGTAATACTTCGAAGAAATATTCTTCGAGTTCGTCCCGCGTAGCTTTATGACTGATCGCCTCGCCACCGTTCTCTTTCTCATGGATCTTGGTAAACACCTCACGCAGGGGAACTTCGGCGGATAGCGTATAAATAGCGATCTCCGATAGCAAGCTCACATTTTGGCGGGTGCTCACGGTGATCTTCTTTCCGTCGGCCAAGGATTCGGCCAACAAACCGGTACGAGTTTGGGTTTTCAATTCGTACAACCCCGGTTTTCCGGAGATGGATAGGATTTTTTCTAAGCTCATGGCTACTGTCGATCTAATTTTGGGCTGCAAATATCTGTGGAAGCGATTTGATTTCCTAGTGCATTAACGTTTCTTTTTGGCTTTGGGAAATCGCATGCGGTAATCCACTTTGATCTTCCCTTTGGAAATATTGTTCAGCTTCCCTTTGATCAAACGTTTTTTCAGGGCCGATAGTTTGTCGGTAAACAAAATTCCTTCAATATGATCGTACTCGTGCTGAATGATACGGGCCACCATTCCATCAAAGGTCTCGATATGCTTATTGAAGTGCTCGTCGAAG
This sequence comes from Bacteroidota bacterium, assembly GCA_039028655.1. Lineage (GTDB taxonomy): Bacteria > Bacteroidota > Bacteroidia > Flavobacteriales > Flavobacteriaceae > Aureisphaera. The sequence continues at coordinate 887 of JBCCHR010000461.1, read as the reverse complement.
TATTCCAGGGTAATGGTATCCTGTCGGAAGACATCTTCACGAACATCAGGGATGCTCAAACACCCTTCGTTAAAAGCCCATTCGTCGCCTGTTTCCTCGACCATTCGAGCGTTGATAAAAGCACGTTTGAAGGTCGAACAAAATTCGCGTTCCTCCTCAGTGAGGTCTTCGTCATCGTCGAATGGAGAGGCATCAACGATAAACAATCGAAGCGCCATCCCTACCTGCGGGGCCGCCAGGCCAATGCCATGAGCCTCGTACATGGTCTCGAACATATTTTCGATGATCTCGTCGAGTTTGGGATAGTCTTTGGTAAGCTCCTCGGTCTCTTTTCTCAACACCGGATCGCCATAGGCCACTATAGGGTAAATCATGTTGTATGTCTTTGTTTGGGCAGGTTGCTCATCCTTCCTTCGTCATTGCAACCCAATGTTATTTTGTTCTCAAATAGTCCTGCAGCAGTATGGTGGCACTTATTTCGTCGATTAGGGCCTTGTTCCTGCGTTGCTTTTTTTTAAGACCACTGTCGATCATGGTCTGAAATGCCATCTTACTTGTAAAACGTTCGTCCACTCGCTGCACCGGAATGGCTGGGAACAACTTCGAAAATTGGACCAAAAATTTGGCGATTTCCTGTTCTACTTCGGAATGCGTCCCGTCTTTTTGTCGGGGTTCCCCTACCAGAACGAGAGCCACATCCTCTTCAGCAAAATAATCTTGCAAAAAAGAAAGCAAATCGGCGGTATGCACTGTAGTGAGGCCGGAGGCAATCAATTGCAGTTCATCGGTCACAGCCACCCCCGTTCGCTTGGTTCCATAATCTAAGGCGAGTACTCTGGGCATTTCGGGTGCAAAAATACGGCATTGTTTTATACTATGCCAAAATG
>JBCCHR010000460.1:0-2264 GCA_039028655.1 Bacteroidota bacterium | reverse complement strand
GCGTCAAAGCTTGCTTTCGTGCTTCGGGAATGGTGTGTGTATTAAACACAGGTTGCGCAGAATATCCCGAGTTCGAAATTGGTCCGAGTTGAAACAGGAAGCAATAACACAGGCCTTGTTGTAATTGTTTCCTACATTAAAGATATAGTATAACTATCTGTAAATCAGTAATTAATTCCGTAGTAGAAATAAGGGTTTTCCTTTTTATTCCGTACGCGGAATCCGTAATAATTTTACTGTTTAATTCAGCAAGAAGAAAAAGAGCTTCGCTCTGAAAACCCATAAAAAACTCCTATAGGCCTGTATTTAACATGAATTTAAGGTATCTGTTTTTGGGCGAATCGTATTTTTAGGAATTCAAAAACAACAGTCTAATGAGATCAAAGAAATTATCAAAATTTTTATTAGTGACCCTCTCCGTAGCACTACTAGGAGTTGTAGGTTGTAAAGAGGAGAAACCACAAGCCGAAGAGAGCGCCAAGCTCTCCGTTGAATTCGAGAAATACGAATTGGAAAATGGACTGGATGTAGTGTTGCATCAGGACAAGAGTGACCCCATCGTTTCTCTGGCTATTCAATACGGCGTTGGTTCGAACCGTGAGAAGACAGGACGTACCGGATTCGCACATTTGTTCGAGCACATGCTCTTCCAGGAATCCGAAAACGTTGGTCAGGATCAGTTCTTCAAAAAGATTCAGGACGCAGGTGGAACCCTGAATGGAGGTACCTGGAAAGACGGAACCATTTACTACGAGATCGTACCCAAGAATGCACTCGAAATGATCATGTGGCTCGAGAGCGATCGAATGGGATATTTCATCAACACGGTAACAGAGTCTGCCTTCTACAATCAACAAGAGGTGGTGCAGAACGAAAAGCGCCAGCGAGTGGACAACCGGCCTTACGGTCACACCAATTGGGTGTTGGACAAGAACATCTATCCGGAAGGACATCCGTATAATTGGCAGGTGATCGGTGAATTGGTCGATCTACAGAATGCCACGGTCGATGATGTACGCGAGTTTTATGACAAGTTCTACGGCCCGAATAATGCAACGCTAGTATTGGCAGGAGATTTTGAAACAGAAGATGCCAAAGCACTTATTGAAAAATATTTTGGTGAGATCAAGAGCCGGCAAGAAGTGGCCAAGCTAGAGCCACAGCGTGTTACTATTCCGGAGACGGTTCGATTGTACCATGAAGATAACTTCGCAAAAGCACCACAACTTAACATGGTGTGGCCCACACTCGAGCAGTTTACACCAGATTCGTACGCCCTCGACTTCCTTGCAGAGATACTTACCAGTGGTAAGAAAGCACCACTTTACAGAGTGCTTGAGAAAGACAAGGAGCTTACCTCTCAATTCTTCGGATACAATAACTCCCAGCAATTGGCGGGTGAATTCCACGTAGTGGTTACCGCGAACGATGGTAAAAGCCTTGACGAGGTGGAGAAAGGAATCTTCGAGGCCTTCCAACTTTTCGAGCAAGAAGGTATTACCGATCGTGACATTGAGCGTGTGAAAGCAGGTCTAGAAACACAGTTCTACAATGGGATCAGCAGTGTGGTGAACAAATCGTTCCAGCTGGCCAGTTATAATGTGTTTGCAGACGACCCAGGCTTCATTGAGCAGGATATTGAGAATATCAAAAGCGTGACCAAAGAAGACGTGATGCGCGTTTACAACGACTATATCAAGGATAAGCCTTACGTGATCACTAGTTTTGTTCCTAAGGGACAAATGGATCTGATCGCAGAGAATTCCACCAAGGCACCCGTGGTTGAAGAGGAGATCAAAGAGAATGTTACCAAGACCATCGAGGAAACCGAAACCGAGATCGCAAAGACACCTTCTTTGATCGACCGTTCCAAGGAACCGGAGCAAGGAGAATCGCCTAGTTTGAACATTCCAGCGAGCTGGAAGGCCGAACTTGCCAATGGTATGAAAGTATACGGGATCGAGCAGAACGAAATTCCTACGGTCAACTTTAGCCTGGTGATCGAAGGTGGACATCTGTTGGACGATATGAACAAGAACGGTGTTGCCAACCTGATGACCGACATCATGATGGAAGGTACGGCCAATAAGACACCGTTGGAGTTGGAAGAAGAGATCGAGATGTTGGGTGCCAACATCAATATGTTTACCACGCGTGAGTCGATCGTAGTACAGGTAAATACCCTGGTTCGTAATTTCGATGCTACGATGGCCCTGTTGCAGGAAATTCTTCTTGAACCTCGTTGGGATGAAGAAGAATTGGCG
>JBCCHR010000459.1:0-2292 GCA_039028655.1 Bacteroidota bacterium | reverse complement strand
CTTCCTTTCACGATCCCGCGTGACAACATATTGGGTCTAAACTTCTCGTGGGTTTCACTTTGTCTGGAAAGACCAATCTCGGTTTCGGCAACTGTTTTGGCCTTTTTGGAAAACCAAAGCGTAACCACCATGATGGCGCCTGCAATAAATAAAAGGAATGGCTCGGCGGGCATTTTCTTGTCCAGAACTTCCATGGTGAAAGTGGTAGGATCTCCACTACCGGCCAAGGTCCATGCCTCCCATGAGTGATAGGCGGCCATCGGAACTCCGATAAAGTTAACGAGGTCGTTACCCGAAAAGGCAAGTGCCAATCCAAAAGTTCCCACAGCGATCACGATTAAAAGGATACTTTTCTTTGCGATCTTTTGAAAGAGGTAGGAGAATAATGTAAAAATCAAGAAGCCAACAGCGATGATGTAGATCTCATTTCCTTCTACTACACTTTTCATGTCCTTGTAATAAGGAGTCCCCTTGAGACCTTTCATGAAAATGAAATACAAAATAGCAGTAAGGGCTACACCGCCAAAGATGGCACCAAAGTTTTTGATTCGTTTTTCATAGTGAAAACTGAACAATAGCCTCGATATCCATTGGACGATGGCACCTACGGTAAATGCGATGACAACGGATAACAGGATTCCACTAATGATCTCAAGTGCCTTTGAGGTATTGATATAGTTGGCCAGGTCGGCAAACGATTCGGTGCTGGAAGCACTGATCTTGATGAGCGACATCACGATCGCAGCTCCCAATAAGTTAAATACGATCGATACGGTTGTCGAGGTAGGTAAACCAAGGGTGTTGAAGAAGTCCAGCAATAATATATCGGTGATCATAACCGCCATAAAGATGATCATGATCTCGTCGAAATTGAATTGAGCCGGTACGAATATTCCTTTACGGGCAACCTCCATAAGACCACTGGAATAGACTGCTCCTATGAAGATTCCCAGACTCGCAACTATCATGATGGTGCGCATGGGCAGTGCCTTTGAACCAATAGCTGAGTTCAAAAAGTTAATAGCGTCATTACTTACTCCTACAATAATATCTGCTACAGCAAGAATTACCAGGGCGACCAACATTAAAAGATAAATATTATCCATAATTTTTGAATTGAAACTAGTGAAACAAACGTACTTTAATTCTCAGTATTCAACGTTACATAATTGTTATCAAAGCCTGTCAAACGACCTCCTAGAAATGCAGGTCGAAACCGATTCTGAACATGATGTTATCGGCATCTCCGTCCTGAGTTGTGTAACTAATATCGGACTGAACTTTCAACTTATGTCCAACCACATATTTAGACACCCCTAAGGTATATTGATCCAGGGGTGCTCTGCCCGTCACATCTTCATAACTAACCGTCGTGTACCGACCCGTGATCTCATAGTTGTTATTGAACAAATAACTGGCTTGTCCATTAAACGAACTTCCGGTTCTTACGATGTCTCCCGTTGGAGTTACTCCATCCGCCTCAAGGGCAATTGGATCATCAGCATCTCGTTTGGCATATTCTCCCATGAATGCAAATCCATTGTATTTGAACATACCATCTACAAAAATGGTTGAGATATTGGTCGAATAAAGCGATCCATCCTCACGGAACATGTAAGATCCCAGATTACTTCGCGTCTTTACCGCATCCTGGTTGAGATCATAGGTAACACCTACCATCAACTTAGGTTTGGGTTCACGCTTTAGGTCGGATTGAGTGTAATCTCCTTTCGAGGCAAATTTGCCGAAAGGTAAGAATTCTAATCTACCTGTATATTGAAGTCCTCCTTCATTACCTTCAGTGACATTTCTACCTTCACCTTGAGAGATAGCAATTTTCTCACGAATCATAAAATCACCTCCCAAATTGGCTTTGTGTCGTATTTGTATTCCTACGTCCCGATCAATGTTGAAATTACTATTGAGCAACGATCGATCGATGAGCTGCATGTTACCTGAAGAAACCACCCGTTCGATATTCCCGGGCAATTTGGTTTGACCTGCCCATAATTCGAAGTTCTCGAAGAAGTTCCACATGATCACCGCATCAAGAATGTATCTAGGTGTGTTTCTGTTGAATTGGTTGCCCCCGGAGATATCCCTGTTAGAGAGACCAAGCTCGATCTTATAACGAAGCTTTTTCGAGTAGGCATATCCATCGAACTTAAGTCGGGCACGACGAATCAGAACATTTTGTTCCCCACTACCGTAATTCTCACCATCATGGTTCCAATCGATCATATATCTCCCTTGAATTCGAGGTGCGAACTTAACGCTGAAAGAACTGTCCTT
>JBCCHR010000458.1:0-2332 GCA_039028655.1 Bacteroidota bacterium | reverse complement strand
CGAAAGTTTTAAGAACATGAACGACCCCAGTGGAAGAGCTGTTGCTTTCGTCCATGACGAAGCCTATGAGAAATAAAAACCAGGTGCCATTTAGAAAAAGCATCGGAGTTTCCGATGCTTTTTTATTTGCCACAACCACAGCTGCGAAGAATGAACTATCTTTAGCCCTAATGATTTCAGTAAAAAACAAAACGCTATGAGATATTTTTCCTATTTCCTTTTTTTTCTCTGCGGAATCTCTTTTGCACAAACCCCGTGCTCAAACGGTTTTGCAGGCGATTTCCCATGTGAGGGCTATGACCTGTTGGCACATATTACTTCTACTGAAATGGGTGCCACCGGTGGAAACGACTCCTGGGGTTGGACCGATCCTCAGGATGGTAAGGAGTACGCCATCGTAGGACTACGCAACGGAACCGCCTTTATCGATATTTCGACACCTACGGCACCGGTATACCTTGGCAAGTTGCCCACGGCGACCGGAGAAGCCACTACTCGCGATATAAAAACCTATAACAATTATGCCTTTGTTGTAAGCGACAATAACGGAAGTCATGGCATGCAGGTATTCGATCTCACACGATTGCGCAATGTGGCCAATCCCCCGGTAACCTTCACCATGGATGCCCATTACCAGGAATTTGAGAATGCGCACAACATTGCGATCAATGAAGAAACGGGATATGCCTATGCCCTTCGAACCAACACATTTAGTGCCGGCGTACATTTTATAGACATCCAGGACCCCCTCAATCCAATCGCCGCCGGCGGATACACCGACGTCTTTACACACGATGCTCAGGTCATTATTTACGACGGTCCGGACACCGATTATACCGGACGGGAAATTTTATTCAGCTACAACGGATTTGACGAGGACGTGACCATTGTAGACGTTACGGACAAGGGAAATCCACAGGAAATATCAAATTTTACCTATTCCAATAACGAGCACGCCCATCAGGGATGGGTCACCGAAGACCACGAATACATTATCATGGGTGATGAGTTTGACGAACTCAATCTGGGGGTGAATACACGAACCGTAGTCTTCGATATTACCGACCTCGATAATCCCACCGAATCTTTCGTCTATGCCGGTGCCACCACGGCCACCGATCATAACGGTTATGTGTTAGGCGACAGTTATTTCCTGGCCAGCTACAATGCCGGCATGCGGGTGATGGACATTTCGGATATCGGAAATGGGAATATGTCGGAAACCGGTTATTTTGATGTTTACCCCGATAACGACCAATCCGGATTTAACGGGGCCTGGAGTGTATATCCCTATTTCGCAAGCGGAAACATTGTGATCTCTGCCTTGGGAAGCGATGGTGGCTTCTTCCTCGTGCGCGAAAGTTCCCTTGGATTGGATACACTTGGGAAAGAGGCGTTGTTCGCGATGGCTCCCAATCCCGCTGGTAATAGCATAGAGCTCACTTTGGCAGAGGGTCTTCAATTAGAATCCATCGCCATCTACGACCGCACCGGTCGATTGGTATTACAACCTGAATCGCATGGTCGCATCGATATCTCGGCCCTTCAATCCGGTATGTACCTTGTTAGAGTGAATACCTACAGCGGATCACAAACAGAGCGACTCATTAAAAGATAATCCTGTAATCAAAAATTCAAAACAACATTGAATTCGCACGAAAGTTTGCTTTAGCGACCTCTATTGAGCTATGAAAAAAATCCTACCCCTACTCCTTTTACTGGTCTTCTCCTGTAACAAGGAAGACGACAACGATCCGGACAATAAGACTGTCGTCCCTACTTTGAATATTACCGTATTCTCTACCGACTTTTTTACACAGGAGATCACCGAAATGGACGTGACCACCAATGGTGGAGGCGTGAATACCTCCAACCTTACGCAAGCGCTTGGACTCCCTCCAGGTGCCGTGAGAACCACCTCTGGCAATACAACACTCACCTGGTATGAGCGCAATACCAACTTCGAGGTGTGGCAAAAGGATATCCTGAGCGGACAAACATTCACCTATTCGGCACCCTGTGATATTGGCCAGGAGGTACCCTGGCGCGCCCATAATTCGGTCGACCATGTCTTTTTCGAAACGTTCGCCGAGAACGCTTCAAATCTTTATGTCTTCGACGGTCAAAATTGTGTGTCCAGCCTGTTGGACGGTTACCGAATTCGCAATACGTATGCCTATGGGAATGTGGTACTGGTATATGCCTTGGACCGTGCGACAGGCGACATGAGTAAGATCTTCAAGGTGAACACAAACACCGGCCAATTGATCGATGAGCTTGCCCTGGCCAATACCGCCAAGGTTACTGTGCGAGATAACGAACTCCATGTGTT
>JBCCHR010000457.1:0-2372 GCA_039028655.1 Bacteroidota bacterium | reverse complement strand
CAGACCCTGAACATCAACGATGTCTGCGTCATTTAACTCAGACCCTGCCCCAATCATCCATGCAGGGAAGACCGTATCTTTGCTTGAAACGATCAACCCTGTGAATTTTAGAATCTTCCTGCTACTGCTTTTGCTAGGTACCAGCCTTGGATGGTCACAAACGGAGAGGACCATTTCCGGAACCCTCGCCGAAAGGGAAAGCGCTCAACCAGTGCCGTACGCCACAGTAGTTTTGAAAACCACCTCGGGTGACCAGATCATCACCGGCACAACTTCCAACGATGCAGGGCAATTCGCGATGTCCACCTCGCAAAATGATTTCTATGTCGAAATTAGTTTTATGGGCTATCAAACCGTGACCATTAGAGAATTTCAAGTTACGAACGGGACCATTGATCTGGGAACAATACTTTTAACCGCCGATAGCCAGAGCTTGGATGAAGTGGTGGTAACCGGAGAGGTATCCCGAACCGTCTTCAAACTCGACAAACGGGTATTCAACGTTGGTCGCGACATTAGCAGCACCGGAATGAGTGCCTTGGAGGTGCTCAATAACGTTCCTTCAGTAAACGTAACTATCGAAGGCGAGATTAGCCTACGTGGCAGCACCGGGGTTCAGATCCTTATTAACGGAAAACCATCTGTGTTGGCCGACGAGTCCAACAATGCCCTTGGGACCATCACCGCAGATATGATCGAGAGCATCGAGGTAATAACCAATCCTTCCGCAAAATATGAAGCTTCTGGAACGTCCGGAATTCTCAATATCATCCTTAAAAAAGAAGACAAAGAAGGCTGGAACGGATCCATCACGGTCAATACTGGTATCCCCGACAATCACAGTTTGGGAGGCAGTGTCAACCGCCGCACCGAGAAATTCAACTTATTCACTCAGTTTGGTGCGGGATATCGGTCGTTACCCAGAGATACCGAGGCCATTAACAGGAACCTCACCAACGGCGAGGTGATCTTTAGTGAGGGTGAAGAATTCAGAAACGAAGCATTCTTTAACATTACCCTGGGAACCGACTACCACCTGAACGAATACAACGTCCTTACCCTTTCGGGAAATTTCGCCTACGAAATTGAGGATCAACCCTCGGAAACCTTTTTCAGTTTCTTCGATGCCGGAGGCCTGGTTTCCCGGTGGGTTCGAAATGAAACTACCGAAGCCACCAATCCGAAATGGCAATATGAATTCAACTGGAAAAAAACATTTACCAATAACGAGGACCATACATTCCAGTTTAGCGCTCTGGGTAGTTTTTTTGGCAAGGACCAATCCTCCCATTTTACCGATGCGACCTTGGCTGGGGAAAATGTAAACAGCAACCAACGCACCGCGACCGATTTCCTCCAGGCCGACTATACTTTTAAGGCTGATTATGTGAATCCCCTTTCGGAAAACTATACCATCGAAACCGGAGCCTTGTACGTGATCAACGATGTCGGGAACGATTTTGAAGTTCAGGATTTCATCGACGGACAATACGTGTCCAATCCCGATCTTACCAACAACTTCGAATGGACCCAGAAAGTACTGGGGATCTATGCCACCGGAGCCTACGAAAATGAGACCTGGGGTGTCAAGGCCGGAATGCGTGTGGAGGCCACCGATGTGAACACCTTGTTGACCAACACCAACGAGGCCAATGCCAGTACCTTTACCAACTTATTTCCAACCCTGCATACCTCCTACACCGTTTCCGAAGGGTTGGCCTTCCAGGCTGGCTACTCAAGGCGGATCTTCCGTCCGCGGCTTTGGGATCTCAATCCGTTTTTTAATATTCGGAACAACTTCAATATCCGGGCAGGAAATCCCGACCTGCAACCGGAGCTCACCGATTCCTATGAACTTACGAGCATCTTCAAAATAGGCAGAGCCTCTTTGAGCTCCAGCCTCTACCATCGATACACCACCGATGTCGTAGAACGAGTTGTTACGTTTGAAAATAATGTGACTGTTTCCAAACCCGAGAATATTGGGACGAATGCGACCATTGGTTTTGAAACCAATGGCAAGTACAGTCCAACCAAATGGCTCACGCTAACCGGCGATTTCAATTTTAATTATTTTGATCGCAAAGGAACTTTTGAGCAGCAGGTGTTCGATTTTAGTGGGGAACAATGGTCGGGTCGACTCGGTTCTAAAATTGGCCTGCCTGCCGACATCGATCTTGAACTCACCGGGAACTATCAGTCGGGATTCGAGACGGTACAGGGCGAGCAAAGCGGATTCGCCTTTTTGGATATTGGGTTGCGCAAGAAGATTTTCAAAGGCAAGATCGTGGCCAACCTGGGTGTGCGCGATGCCTTCGCTTCCAGAATCCAGGAGCGTTTTGTCAACCAACCCTCCTTCGAGACCTACAACT
>JBCCHR010000456.1:0-2419 GCA_039028655.1 Bacteroidota bacterium | reverse complement strand
GGGAACTGGCCGTTGACCACGGATTTAAAATTTTAGAGAAACGATTCGAGAAGCAGCAGTTTGCAGAAGATTTTATGGCGCGATTGCAAACCCTTTCAAACAATTTAGAACAGCATCGCAAAACCCATTTTACTGGTCAGATCTTGAAACACCAGCATTTGCAAGCTACCAGGTATCTCAGCAAATGGATCGAGGAGAAGAATAGAGATTAGTGATCAGTTTTCAGTTGGCAGCTGCAGTCGGCAGTCCGTAGAATATAAACTTCGTGCTCCACACTAAACACCCCCCTTACTCCCCCCTCGAGGGGGGAATTATGTAAAACGGACTTCGTGCTTCGTGCTCCGTGCTTCGCGCTCCGCGCTCCCTACCTCTGAATATACGGCCGTGCCAGATCGGTCTCCGCGGCGATATAACCAAAGGACGCCCAGTCGTCGCCCGCAAGGATCTCGTTGTAAATGCCCTTGGCCTGGTCAGGCTGACCGTTGTACCAATACCAGTTTCCGATGGCATATTTTAAGGCCGAATTGCTCGCACTTTCTTTGGACGTGGGGTCGTAAACGTCCTCAAGGTCCAGTTCGCCCTTGTAAAACAAACACGCCTTGTAATAGCTGTCGTTCTCGATCACGTTCATGCTGGGCTTGATATTTCTGAGGTAATTCTGGGCCGCCTCAGTGCGTCCCATGCGGCGTTGGATCATATAGATCCAATGGGTGGCCGAGACCACGTTGTCGGGATTTTTCGAGGTACTCAGGCACTGCTTATAGGCTTCCAAAGCTGCCGGAAGATCGCGGTTGAGGTATTGGGCCAGCCCAAGGTGGTAGTAAATGTTACCGTGCATGGTACTCACCGGAATGTTCTGGGCATTGGGCATGCCGTCCTCTTCTACCATATTTTCCTTTCCCTGGATGAGTTCGGCCGCTTTTTGAAGATCGGCTACTGCCTTATCGAATTCCCGCACCGAAATATAGCGATGTCCGCGATGGCGTAATAATCTGGAATTGTTGGGGAACTGTTCCAGTCCTTGGGTATAAATATCGATCGCCTCGCGGTATTTGCCCTGATAGGCGGTAAATCGTCCCAACCAGATAAGGTTATCCAGACTTTCCTTGTTTTTGTTATAAGCGGTTTTCTTCGCCTCGAACTTTTCCAACAAGGCAGCTGATGGTTCGGCAGCACGCAGCGTATCGCCCTGGAGGGAGATGGCCTGATAATTTTGATCCCAGGCATCAAACTCGTAGGTGTCGGTGATCTCTTCGGAATTATTTTTACAAGAAATAACGGTGAATAGGGCTAGTAGAAATATGAATGTACGCATCGGTTGGATTTTACTTGTTAAATGTACCCATTTTCATGAAATTTTCCGAAAGGCCCTCGGATACCTTCGCAAAAGCGACCCTTCCTAATTTTTCTGAATTTTTTTTCACTACTTTTATTACAAACAGCACTTCAAAATACACTTACTATCAAATTGGCACTCACAGATAAGGAGCTACTGGAATTGCTTGCAGGTTCCAAGACCGATCGGGACCGTGCACTCGGGGAGATCTACCGGGCGAATCGGGAAAAGGTATGCTCATATATCCTGGGAAACAGCGGGTCCATGGACGAAGCGACCGATGTATTTCAGGAATCGGTGATCGCCTTTTACGAGAATGTTCGGGACGGTAAGTTCAAGGGTGAAAGCAAGATCGGGACCTATTTGTATTCGATCGCGAAGTTCAAATGGCTCAACCAGATCAAGAAGAACAACATTCGATCTGGCCACCATGAGAAAGCCTCCATGGCCACCGTGGTAGAGAGCCCCATGGTACCCATGTTGGAACAGGAACAACAGCACCGTGTAAAGGAACTGTTGGGTGCCCTTGGAGAGTCATGCAAGCAATTGCTGGTTGAAAACCTGTACCACAATGCCTCCATGAAAGAGATCGCCGCAAGCGGCGGTTACAGTAGCGAACAGATCGTACGCAATAAGAAGTACAAATGCCTTCAAAAATTAAAGGCACTCATCAACGAAAAACCGGCACTCAAAAAAGTGCTTTTGGGATATGAATGATTATCAAAACGACATAGAAAAATATCTGGACGGCCAAATGACCGAGGCCGAACGACAGCAGTTTGAGGCGCTGTTAGTACAAGATGCTGCATTGAAAGATGCTTTGGAACAAGAACAAAGTGCGCGAGTCTTGATCAGAGAAGCGGGCCGACTCGAGTTAAAAGACACCCTCGAAGAAGTAGAACAGTCCATGGAAACGAGTGAGACGGAATCACAGGCAGGCTCCAGTTTCGTCATGCCACTTTGGATGAAACGCGCCCTGCCTATCGCGGCTATGATCATTATTTTCCTGGGCGTGTTCCAATACACCCAATCAGGCGGCATCTCTTCGGCAGAGGTGTACGACAGTTACTTCGAATCCTATGC
>JBCCHR010000455.1:0-2433 GCA_039028655.1 Bacteroidota bacterium | reverse complement strand
ATTGTCTCCTTTTACCAAAGCTTCGGGTATCATTGTGCACATCAATCTAAAACAGTTTCCATTTATGAGAATTTCAATTTTCCTATCCCTCGTATTTCTTTTTTTTACTGCGGAATCCATTGCGCAATCCTACACTATTGACGCGGGTCATAGCACCGTTCAGATACAAGTAGAACGGTTTGGCGTGGTCGACGTGGTAGGTCGTTTCAAAGAGGTTGCCGGTACCATTCAATTCGATGCCGAAGATCCGTCAAAAACCTCTGCCAATGCTACCATACAAGTAGCCAGTTACGATGCCAATAACAAAGGTGGCGAGGATGCCGTAAAAAGCGCTGCCTTTCTGGATGCTGCCAAGTTTCCTCAGATGTCCTTCGAAAGTACGGGAATCGCCGAACGGGATGGAACAACTTATTTGAAAGGAAATCTCAGCATCCATGGGGTGACCAACGAGATCGAACTCCCTTTTGAGATCAAGGGCCCGTTGATGGACTTACCAACACAAAAACAATCGATCGCATTCAATGCCGCGATCACCATCGATCGACAGGACTACGGGATTAGTTTCGATCGAAAATTACCTAACGGTACGAGCCTGATAGGCAATGACGTTAAGATCACACTTCGGGTGCTTGCCATTGCGGAGTAATACCTTCATAATTGTAGTTTTATTGGCCTTGTCCTGCTTTTTGGGGCAGGGCCACAGTTGTTTTTCGCAGGAACGTCTTCAACTGGATTTGGACGACTCCAACATCTCTTTTCGGATCAAGCACATGGGGGTGCTCACGGTGGAAGGCCGGTTTCGGGAAGCGGAAGGGTCGATGTTCGTTACAGAGAACCGCCCGGTCCGTATGGATTGCGAGGTAACTTCGGCAAGTGTCGATACTCAAAACAGTTCCCGGGATGCCACCCTACGCGAGACTGCCTATCTGGATGCCGAAAACTTTCCGACCATCACATTTGATTCCGAAGAAATTGCAAGCAACACCATTTTTGGAACGCTAACGATCAAGGGGGTCGCTCGCGCTATTGAAGTGCCCTACACCTGGGAAGAAAAAATGCTCCGAGCCAAATTTGAGATTGATCGAGAGAATTATGGATTGGATTTTGGCCGTATGGACGGGCTTATCGGGAAGCAGATCAGCGTGGAACTCACACTTGTTTTTGGGAACCACTAGGCATCTGCCTGGGCCACTCCCATGGGCAACACCTTTACCTTTTTCTTTTTAATATTGAATTGGTCACCATTGGCCAAGATGCTTGTTTTTAGGTTGGTAAGCGACATTGGGGTTCCTTCTTCTAACAAGGCGTGGTTGTTGTGCGTTACCTTACGGGCGTCGAATAGGATCACCATTCCCGACCCGATCACCTCAAAATTATCGTCTTTGATCACCAGACCGGTATCTTCGGCCAATCCCACACCAATAAGTTCTGGGAATTTTGCCACGGCTTCGGCCAATCGACCAAAGCGCCCACGGCGAATAAAATGTGAGTCAATCACCAGGTTAGGAATAAATTCCATTCCGGTTGCCATCCCTACGGCGCCTTTCACAAATGATTCCTGGCTGCTGCCACCGGTGATCATCTCCTGGGTCATGCACATCGCACCTGCGCTGGTACCCGCTATCACAAGTCCATCGTTCTGATAACGATCCGTCAAAATTTGATGTAGGGTGGTATTGCCAATTTTGCGGGTGATGTTAGACTGATTACCACCCGAGAACATCACACAATCGGTCTTCTCCATCAATGCGATATTCGCTTTGTTTTCAGACTCCTCCCTGGAGCGAATGTCCATCACGTGCAGGTTGGTGCATCCCAACTTTCCAAAAGCCTCGAGGTAGTTTTGTCCCACTTGCTCCGGTATGCTTGAAGCTGTAGGTACGATCACGATCATGGCATCGGGGCCACCACTTTCTTTTACCACACGCGCCAATATACCCTCCTCGATAAATTCGAGATTGTACATCTCATTATCTTCCACTCCTTTGTCCTCGTTGCCTCCGATAGGGATAAGCGTTCCGTTTGCACTCATTTGGGTATCATTTATTGGCGACAAAAATACGCCTTTTGTTCTGAAAAAAAGTATATATTTATGTTCTTACCTTTTTACTAACCAAAAAACGGAGAGAGATGAAAATAAGAGAGATAAATGCCATGCGAGGCCCCAATTATTGGTCGGTTCGCCGCCATAAGTTAATTGTGATGGTCTTGGATCTGGAAGATATGGAAGAACGCCCATCGAATACGATTCCCGGTTTTCGGGAACGCTTGGAAGAGATGTTTCCAACCATGTACAGTCATCGATGCTCCGTAGGTGAACCCGGCGGTTTTTTCCAACGTGTGGACGAGGGGACCTGGATGGGTCATATTATCGAGCACATTGCCCTGGAGATCCAAACCCTCGCGGATATGGACACGGGATTTGGAAGAACT
>JBCCHR010000454.1:0-2471 GCA_039028655.1 Bacteroidota bacterium | reverse complement strand
ATTTTTTCTGAAGGATGAATAGAGAAACAAAATGAGTCCTATCTAAGCTGTCTCGCGTTGCACTCACCATTCTCATCCTGGTCGTTGTCGTCCTCGTCCTCGTCGTCATCAGAGCTCTCGTGCGACAATTGCGCGTCACCAGAGTCTTGTCGTTGTTCACCTTCCTGCCGAGCAGCCCATTCTTGCCAGCCTACCGTCCGCAAGTACTTCACCTTCACATTGTCGTTCTCTAGGGCGTCAAGTATAGCCGTCAGGCCATCATTGGCTCCGGCGGACCTGGTTAGCTTCAGGGTCAGGGGAGTGCTTCTCTTGCCAAGCGCTTCGCCAAACCTCCTGATCCCTTCGTCTTCTTCTGCTCCAAAGTCATTGTTGGTGACATCAAGCAGGTAAAGTTGAGTTTTTGGGCTGGTAGTCGCTGTAATTCTTATTGAACCACGCCGCATATGGACCATTGGAAAGGCCTTCCTTGTTGATCTTTCCAACCAAGGCGGCTTTTTTTGTTTCTGAATCGATTTCCGCATTAAAGGATTGCGCCAGGCCATTTGCGGAAACCAGCAAAGCACAAATTAGAAGTTGTATGGTTTTCATCTTCGGTTGTTTTTGAATGATGATGCCAAGATGTACTTACTTCCGAAGAAAGAAAAGAAAAGACCGATGGAAAAGGGAACTAGACCGGGGTTGAATTTACGAATGGCAGGACGTTACGAGCGTTGTACTATGCTTGGGCACAGGCGATTGGTAGCTTAGTTGTAAAGCGACTTCACCTCTTCTCTCGAGGCCACACGAAGTTTTTTGTAGAGGTTATTGATATGGGTTTTTACGGTGCTTACGCTCACGAACATCTGCACGGCGATCTCCTTATTGGACTTGTCCTGCAAGATGAGGTCCAGCACCTTATTCTCTTGCTGGGTAAGGGTGTCTTTGGCGCGCTCGTTGGATTTCAGTTTTTTTAGTTTGCTGAAGAAATACCAATTGCCCAAAATTGAAATGAAAGCAACACCCGATGCCAGGTAGAACCACCATGGGAGTGATGCCCGCGATTGGGTGGCGATCAGGAAGCGATCCGATTCTAACTCAGCGCGGTATTGCGTGGTGTATTTTGTATCCGGGTAGCTGGCTTCCAACCGAAGCAGGAGGTCGTCGTAATACGGATTCACCTTCAGGTCTTCCAGGTAGTAGGCATACAGGTCACTCGACCGATCACTCAGGAAGGCATAGCTGTACAATTCGGCCAAGGGTTCGTGCAACTGTTCTCCGTACTGCTGCAGTATGCTGAACCATTTCTTGGAATTGAGCCTGCGATTAGCTTCGGACCGGTAGGTGCCAAAGGCATACCGCATATCGTTCTTGAGGGAGTCGATCTTTAGAAAGGAATTGGCTTTTTCGTTGGTAGAGACCACCCGGCAGAACATCTCATTTTCGAAAGAAAACGGAAGGGTTAACTCGGTGTTGTTATTGGCCACAAAAACCACCTCCTTGCTGTTGGGGCAATGCCCGGTAAAATGCACGATGTTCTGGTCGCTCTCGCTGCAATTATCCACATGGATGCGATAGATCTTGTTTTCCAAGGGAAGATTGTTTCCGGTGAATTGGAAGTGCCCGGTGGAGTCGGCGACCGTTTGGTTGAGGATCTGTTCGGGATGTACGCCGGATATCTTCCTGAAATCTTCCACCACCGAGAGGTAGATCTTGCCATCGGCGTGCTCCGGATTCACCACCCCCGAAAACTGATATTGGGCAGCCCCAATAAAGGGTGCCAACAAGAGAAGACAGAGGATGATACGTTGCAGTTGCATTCAGAAACAAAAATACGAATATAAGAAAGACGGCTGTAACAAAATTGTGTGAAAACCTACTCATGAATTGCATTGCTGCCTTCGTCTTGCTTATGGACACAATTCATTGCGCTGTGCAATAATGCCAGGTGAAAAGCGTACTAATATGAATACGTTTTCCCCGGCCTTTGCCAACTATAAATTTGTAAATTTGTCCATATGAGTATTTGGAGAGTCCTTCTTTCTATCTTATTTCCACCCCTTGCTGTTATCGATAAAGGCTGCGGATCGGTTCTCATCGTGTTGATCCTCACCATCTGTGGTTGGATCCCCGGAGTGATCGCCGCGTTGATTATTTTGAATAATCCCAATCGGTAGTTTGACCATTTGTGGTCAATTCAGAAAGAGACCGAGTTTTCCTGGGTGCACTAATCCGTTTTAATTTGAATGTAAGTCCTTGGCCGTCGAAGATGATTTTGTTAGTAATCGCTTCGAGCACTTCACGCTTTTCATGATGAGTGAGATCGAACCAATTACTGTAAAGACTTTGAGAGTTCTTAATGATTTCTCCCGTAGATTTCTTCTTTGTTGAAATGTCGCTTAATTCACCTTCTATCTTCTTAATGGTCGCTTCAAGTTGTTCGGATTGGTTGTAGAGGGGTTGATAGTGTTTTTGAAAGCCTTTGGTTGGAAGTT
>JBCCHR010000453.1:0-2476 GCA_039028655.1 Bacteroidota bacterium | reverse complement strand
GGCCGAGATCGCCTGTTCGGTTGCTTCGGAAAGGGGTGCATACCGTTTGATGTGCTTCAAAAATGCCTCAATTGCCTTGGTCATAGTTATACCACGTTTGTTAGCTGGATTTCTTCAGCAACAAAGATAAAGAACACCTGGGTGCGCAGATGAATTTTGAAATTTTTTTACCAACCGATTAAACCTTACGTATTTCTTTCAGTCAAAACAATAAACTCCGCCATCATAATGGGCGATACAAACCATCGGATATGAGACTATAACTACTCTTTCGACATGCTAAGGCGCCATCGACATGGTCGAAAGGCCTGTACTTTCTAACCAAAGTAGGGGCATTTAGTAATCTCTAAACAGTAACCATTATGATACATTCGAAAAAACAGATCCTGTGGATCTTCGCAATAACTCTATTTACCTTACAATCCTGTACCAAAGATGAAGACGACCTGGAAGTGGTGGTAACCGACCCCACAACGGTTGAACTTGCCAGTACAACGACCCAGTTGATTGCCGACTGGAATACGCTCTGGCTCGAGATCGATCGATACACCTCCGGAATGCGACCCAATGCCACCGCCCGTGCACTGGCCTACATTCACCTGGCGGCCTACGAAACTGCCGTAGCCGATATGAATGGCTACACGTCCAATCGCAACAGGTTGGAAGGATTCAACATTAATTTGGATCGAAGGGGTAATAACGTGAACCTGATGCTGGCCCTCAACACCACTTATGCGGCGGTGTTTGAGCATTTTATGTTCAGTGTTTCCAATGGGGCCAAGTCGGGTATTACCGATTTGAAACAACAATATGAGAGCGAGCTCTTTGCCAATCTGAGCAGCAGCGAGATCGAACAATCGCTGGAATGGGGTGACTATGTGGCCCGGCGCGTGATCTCCTACAGTGAGTCGGATCGAGAGGCCGAGGCACAGATACTCGACCCGCAGCCGTATTCGTATGAGCCACCGGTGGGAGACGGTTTCTGGACCTATAGTGCCGATGAAGAGCGCGCCTGGTTCCCTTATTGGGCCAGCGTTCGCACGTTCGTGATCTCACCCAACCAGTCATCTACCATTCCGCCACCCATTGCCTACAGCGAAAACGAAAACAGCGACTACTACGCCCAAATGTACGAGGTGTACGAAGTGAGTACGGCAGCCAGGGAAGAGGATAATGAGGACCTATGGATAGGCGAATTTTGGTCGGACGACGTAGAAAGTTTGATGATGAGCCCGCCCGGCAGGCAGTTCTCCATCGCCTTGCAGGTGGTGGCTCAAAAGGAACTCAATTACACCGAGACGTTGGCGCTGTATCTCAAGTTGGGCTTTTCGCTCAACGACGCCTGCGTGTCTACCTGGGCCGATAAGTACGAGTATATGGTGATGCGCCCCAATGTGTACATCCAGGAATTTATCGATCCCGAGTTCCAGACCAATTTGTATCGTTTTATCTACTGGCCCAATCCATCGTTTCCAGGCTACCCTTCCGGGCATTCAGCGTTTGCGTCGGCTGCAGCCGGGGTATTCATTGCGCAGTTTGGGGATGGAATCAACTTTACGGAACGGAGTCATGAAGGGAGAAGCGAATTTAGAAGTACGCCCCGTCAGTTTTCTACCTTTAGCGACATGGCCGAGGAGAACGCATTCTCAAGAGTGCCCTTTGGAGTTCATATCCGAATGGATTGTACCGAAGGACTGCGATTGGGGTACGAGATCGCCGATGCGATCAACGATTTTAATTTGAATTGATAGTGAGTGACGTCTGTTAGTGACGTTGGTAGTGGAAGCCCGTCGGATCTTGGTCCGGCGGGTTTTTTTATGCTGAATACATGGTGCAGTTTACCCTGCTTTTGGTAATGAGATTAAACCTTTTGCGAGATCCGTAGTCAAAATGCATGTAAACCATAAACAACGTACACAATGAAATTGACTATCACAAAACAACAAATAGGAATCTCTTTACTTGCCCTCTTTATGTTCGTAGGATTTTCGAGTTTCGACACCGGCAACGATGCGCCGATATTGAAAGAATGGGTGAAGCTGGGAACTAAGAAAGTAGACTTCAAACTGGACAAGGACGTGCTGGATGTGGGCATCAAGGACGGACAGTTCAGCAAATTGAAACTGATGGTCTCCGGTGGCAACCTGAACATGCATAAAATGGTGGTGCATTACGGAAACGGGAGCAAGGAGAACATCGAGCTGCGGCATAATTTCAGCAAGAAAAGTGCGTCGCGCACGATTGATATCAAGGGAAAAGACCGATTCATTAAAAAGATCGTCTTTATATACGACACCAAGAATGCCTCCAAGCGCAAGGCCAAGATCCATGTGTTTGGTAGGAGATAGTTGGTAGTTTTAATCAAGGATGAAAACGCAATCGCCTTAGGGTGGTTGCGTTTTTTTGTTGTTGGAATCTGTACTATTCCGCCAGTTCCCGCTGAATTCGTTCAACGTCCAGATCATTGAGCAGGTCC
>JBCCHR010000452.1:0-2477 GCA_039028655.1 Bacteroidota bacterium | reverse complement strand
TTCATTTCTTGCAATCACAAGTTCCTGTAGCAAATTAGACAGGTGATAGGTCCCGTACACTTCGTAAGTTTCCCCATTGGCACCTTTGAGCACGAATAGTTTGGGGCCACGGTCCTCAACGGTGATCTTGGTATCCCCATCCGTATCTTCCTGCAGCAGCAGGCGATCCAATGTTTCTGAAATATTAACCTGCAACCTGACGAGATATGAGTCGCTTAAAGATAACGACAGAGATAATTAATAAAACAATCGGGATCACCAGGAAGTAAAAGGCATTGACGCCTCCAACTTGCTCAAATAGGTTTCCAACGATGATCGAACCTAAAGAACCACCCAGGGCCGAAAAGATAATGATCAGACCACTCATGGGAGAGTGCAGACTCTTGGGTAAATGACTCAATACGGTAGAGTTGAGTAACGGATAGATGGGCGCGATAAAAAGACCTATGAGCGGTAGCACAAAACCAAGGAATGGGATGCTGGATAAGGTGGATAGCGTAACCGCCGAACCTTCACCGCTTAATTGAGGCAACACACTTAATAAGATACCTATCGAAATGATCGCACACACGATAATGATCTTATCCCAGGATATCTTTTTAGACAACCATCCGGCGATGAATCTTCCCAAAGCGAGGGAAATCGCCAATATGGCCGCCATCTGAACGCTCAGTTTTTCTGAAAAGGCGAATATTTTCTCATTGAAGGTTGGTAGCCAGGTCATGATTCCTTGTTCGAGCATCACGAAGAAGAAAGCGGACAGGATAAACACCAAAACCAGGGGCAATACCAGCAGCCCGAACGAATTTTTCAGGTCTTCCATAAGGTCGCTGCCGGAGGTCTCGATGGGAACATTGATCTTCGAAAACAGAAGGAATACGAACGATATGGCGATCAAACCGCATAGAACGGGGTATACACGCAGCCAGGCATCCGGATCGGTCTCGCTGAAGAAGGCCGGAAACAGGAAATATGCACTGGCGATCCCCACCATAAAGAACCCTTCGATAGAGCTCATAAACGACGAGTGCTCCTGAGGCGTATCTGTAAGCACTCCAATTAAACTGTATACCGAAAGCTTTATCAATGCGAAACTGGCCCCCACCGTTAGAAACAGGATTTTGGCCGAATCGAAACTATTTCCAAAGTACATACCCAAACAGCCGAGAAAAACGACTGCCAGGCCAATAAGCATAGCTCTTTTATAGCCAAATCGAGGTAAAAACGACGCAACTAAAAAGGATACAATGGCGATCGGCATGTCCTTGAACGCCTCCAACACCGAGGCATCGCCTTCGGATACATTGTACACATTGATGGATCTATTGATCACGATCCCAACACTGTTCAACAGGATCGCAAAAACGAAATAGTTGATGTATAGGGCTAGCTTTATTCCCAGGTTTTTCATGAGCTGCCTGCGTTAGTGGGTTTGGTGTTGAGTCGAATGGCCAACAAAGCCGCTATGGCAAAGAAGACACCGCCAAAAATAATGGCGTTGATAGCACTGTTGCCCAATAGGTTTTTAATGATGGGACCGAAAGAAACTGTTTGTATGAGCATCGGAATCACTATCATCATATTTACAATACCCATATATACACCGCGACGGTCTTCAGGGATTACTTTCGAAACCATGGCGTACGGGATACCCATCATGGCAGCCCAACCAATTCCGAAGAGAACCATAGGCACCAATAGCACGTATGCATCCTTGATAAATGGCATGCTAAGCATAGCGGCTGCAGAGAGTACCAAACTAATTACATATACATTCTTCGATCCATATTTCTTGGCAAAAGGAACCAGGGCCAGCGCCACAAACATGGTAACCAGGTTATAGGTTCCGTTCATCAATCCTGTTTGTGCCAGGGCTTGTTCCGACAACATCTGGAAGTTCTGCGCAAACGACTGGTCGGTGGTAGCAATTTGCTCGCCGGCCTTGCAGGCTTCCATAATGCCTTCAAACTTGTCGCTATCTGAATTGCTCAAACCGTACAAACTGGAACGTAGCATGGGCGTGATAAACTGCCAATAGCAGAACAAGGCATACCATTGGAAAAAGTACACGGCTGAAAGTCGCCACATCATCTTGGGCATCTCGCCAATGGCCTCGGTAGTTTCTATAAAGGGGGCCAGGGTATCTCCCAGGCGCTTAATGGCAGGCACATCAGGGTTATTCTTGATGATCTTATAAAGTATGTACAACCAGATGAGCGCCAGTACCAGAATGACGATCACCAGGAGATTGTAGTTGTGCAGCAACTCGGGAATTACCAGCCCCAGTGCAAATCCAAGCAGGATAGGCACGGTGAGTATCACGATCAAGACCGAAACGATCTGTATGAACCCATTGGGTTTGCCTTTGTTGAACGAACAAGTCCCTCATCGCATCTGCCCAGCTTCGACATGCTGGGAATGCTATCAATGATTGCCCCAGCAATGCTTCCAATACCTGCAGACAGCCAAGGACCCAG
>JBCCHR010000451.1:0-2487 GCA_039028655.1 Bacteroidota bacterium | reverse complement strand
GGTATTTAGTACGACCACTACGGGTCCAGGCCCTGTGACGCTTATCAATAACGCACAGTTTGGATTGTATTATACTGTGGTGCACAAAGTGATCACCGAATGTGGTGAGCTCTGTTACGCCCAGGAACAATTCCAGCAGGAAGGACGTGGAGCAGACGGAGGCAACGGGTACACACGTGCTGTCGAAATAGACTGCTGTTTCGTATTCGACTTCTGGCCCAATGGTCCGGGTGAGCCCATACCATTTACAGCACAGTTTGATATCGGACTTGATCTTAGCGGAAATATCATTACCGGTAATTTCTTCGAGTATGAAAACGAGCCAAGTACGGTTCACGAGTGGTTACTGTTTACGAGTCCTAACCCAAGCGGTGGTCCGTATACCTTGATCGATCAGCAAACAGGAACCGATTATACCTATGGTCCTATCGACGATGAAATCTACTACTTCCTTGTACATCGGGTAATCACCGATTGTGGAGAGGTGTGCTACGGACAAAGCATCTGTAGAAATTGTGACCCGCTCAAAGGCGCTTGCGAACTCTGCATGGAATTCGATTGTAGTATTTTGGATGATATCATCCCGGATTGTGAGACACTACCCGCACCTACCAACCTCATGGTGGACGGAGATACCCTCACCTGGGATCCGGTACCAGGCGCAGTGTCCTATATTGTTAGCTCACCCGGAGGAACCGATCCACAGATCGCCTGTCCATGTGAGTTGCCTGTATCGATCATTCCGATCACTACAAACACCAATAGCCTTGTGCTTCCTGAAGGACTGCAACGACAGTGCTTCATTTGGATGGTGACAGCGGTTTGCCACGATGGCACCACCTCCGATCCATCGAATCAGGAATGCTTCATGCCTATTCGAAGAAGCAGTGAGAACTCTTCGGAAATCTCACAAATTGCACCTAATCCAAACAATGGTAACATGAATTTTGTAGTACAAACATCCTACGATTCGGAAGTGACTGTTGAGGTACATGACTTCTATGGAAAACTGATCCAAACCTTTGTAACTTCTCTGGAGGCTCATACGCCTAGCACGATTAGCTGGGACGCTGCCGGACAACTTGCAAGAGGAATTTACTTCGTGACCTTTAAGACCGACCAGAATACCTGGTCTAAAAAGGTGATTGTTGATTAATTACTTTTAATACAAGGCCCGGGGGCAACCCCGGGTCATTAAAATCCTAAACCTAATTATTAAAACGACTATTATGAAAAATCTAAACTTCCTTACCCTTATCGCATTATTTTTATTCGCTGCCTGTGGTACCGAAGAACTAAGATCTCCCGATCCTTCAGAAGAAAACCTTACCACCACTACCACCAATCCCCTTACCCGCGGGGGTACAGTGAGCTCGGGCACCTATCCGGCCAACCAAATGGTCGTGCGGTTCGATCCCACCCTTTCCGAAGCCGATAAACAACTTTTGAGAGATCAATACGGGGTAACCACCATCAAAACCTGTACGTGCGCCGATCCATCACTTGAACTATGGATCTTCGAACTGGATCGCGACGGAAATCTACCCAGCGGACTCGATCTGGAAGAAACCGTGATCGGAGCCAAAGACGACTCAGGCCTGGAGGATGCCGATTTCAATCCGGACTTCCAGCATATGGGAGAAAAACTAAACGTCGCTTTTGGAGTGGAAAGCGTAACCGTTGCTCTTCAAAATCGGGTGACCTCTAACGAGAATATTACCATTGCAGTGCTTGATACCGGCGTAGATTACAATTATTTTGGGTTTGACAGCCCGTTCCTCTACAATAGCCAGGACAATCCGGATACTTGTAATCAAATAGGAATGGAGGACTTGTTTGGCTGGGATTTTGTAAATCAGGATAACGACCCGTTTGATGATTATGGGCATGGAACGGTGATCTCCAGTATTATCTATGATGAATTGACCGAACATCAGATCGATTTCCAAATACTGCCTATCAAGGCCTTCGACGGCAATGGCAAAGGAAATTTATTCGACATTCTTTGTGGTTTCAAATACGCCATCAACAATATCGATGTAGACGTGATCAACATGAGCTTTGGGTGGTATCATAAAAACTATGAGTTGTTTGCCCGTTATGCACAGGAATCTCAAGACAAAGTGTTGTTGATGACCTCGGCCGGAAATGCGGGACAAAGTAACGACCAAACCCCGCACTTCCCTTCGTCATACGATGTGAGCAACTTGCTATCAGTCGCGGCCCTGAGCAACGACCCAACAGAAATTCAGCTGGCGTATTTCTCCAATTTCGGACAGAATTCAGTTGATTTTGCTGCGCTTGGGGAGGGCATCCCATTTTACATTGCACCCTTTGAGTATATCGAAGTGCAGGGAACTTCCTATTCGAACGCGCTCGGGACAGCGTTCAGTGGAATTCACTATGTAGAAGGGATGACTCCGCAAGAGCACATCGGTATGATGTTGCAAAACATCATTCCACATACCAATCTGTGGAACATCAAGT
>JBCCHR010000450.1:0-2506 GCA_039028655.1 Bacteroidota bacterium | reverse complement strand
ATCTTGGAAAACCTGGTCTTAAAGGCAAAGTAGCTCAGCACGAAATTGGTACCGGCCAAAAACATAAAGATCATGATGATGTATTGGATCACCGGCTGGCCGTTCCAATGGGCAATACTGGCATTTTTGGTTGAGAATCCCCCAGTACTCAGGGTACTGAGCGAATGATTAATAGCATCGAAGAAGCTCATCCCTGCTATTTGTAGCAGGATGGTTTCGGCGGCCGTATAACCTACATAGATCAACCATAATCGTTTGGCGGTATCGGTAATTCTCGGGTGCAACTTGCTGGCACTTGGACCGGGTGCTTCCGCAGCAAACAACTGCATCCCCCCAATACCCAGCAATGGTAGGATGGCAATGGCCAATACGATGATCCCCATCCCTCCTATCCAATGGGTAATACTTCGCCAGAAAAGTACGCTTTCCGGCAGGCTTTCTATGTCGGATAAAATGGTAGCACCAGTCGTGGTGTACCCGCTCATGGTTTCGAAAAAAGCATTGGCAAAACCGGGGATGGCCCCGGTGAACAGGTACGGAAGCGTTCCAACCAGCGACATACTGATCCACCCGAAAGTTACGATGATGTATCCCTCGCGCTTATCCAGTTCCTTATCGTGTTTCCTGGTGAGTAACATGAGCAGACCCCCTATGGCAAGGGTCACCAGGCCGGCCATGATCATTTGTGTACCTACTCCGTCATTGTAAGCAAAACTAAATATGGATGCCACCAACATAAACCCTCCGTTTACCAGGAGTAGCAATCCCATGAGATGGAAGATGATCTTAAAATTCAGTCTGCTGAGGGAGCCCATTACACGAAAAGTTTCTCCACTTTTTTGATCGATTGTGGAAGGCTACACACCACGATGCGGTCTCCGTCCTTGATCTTAAAATCGCCTAGGGCGATCATTCCCACACCATCCCTGATCACACCGCCAATGACGGCTGATCTCGGAAAATCGATCTCCCGTACGATCTTATCGCACACTTCAGAACTGGACGACACGATAAATTCGAGGAGTTCGGCATTCATGTTGTTGAGACGTGTCATGGCAACGATCTCGCCTTTGCGGACATGGCGGAAGATATTATTGGCCGCCAGTAGCTTCTTGTTGATCAAGGTATCGATCCCGATGGAGTGCGATAACTGGAAGTAGTCCATATTCTCAACAAGGGCAATGGTTTTTTTAACTCCTTTGGATTTGGCCACAAGACAAGACATAATATTGGTCTCACTGTTTCCGGTAACCGAAATAAAGGCATCCATGTCCTTGATCGACTCTTCCTGAAGCAACTCCACATTCCTTCCGTCGCCATTGATCACCAGGCAATTTGGGATGTCATCGGCGATCTCAAAGGCCTTTTCCTTGTTTTTCTCAACCAATTTAACATCGAACTTGCTCTTGCACAGATCTCTGGCCGTTTTGTAGCCAATATTGCTCCCTCCCAGGATCATAACGCTGCGAATGGCCTCTTTCACCTTTCCGGTAAGCTTGTGGATCTGGTCGACCCCTTCGTTAATAGTGGTAAAGTACACCTGGTCCCCTTCCTTGAACATGGTATCACCACGCGGAATAAGTGTGTATTGGGTTCCAAATCGCTGTATCGCTATCGGTACATAACGGAGTTCGGGGTTTTCTTCACCCACTTCCTTTACAGTCTTGCCAACAAAAGAGGCATTACGAGGCAGGTGAAGGCCAATCATCTTGATGGCACCGTCCTCAAACTCGAAACTATCGTTAAATGTACTTTGATTGAGCAGTAGTTCTATTTCTGAAGACGCCAAGGCTTCCGGGGAAATGAGTTCGTCGATACCAAACTTGGTAAAGCCCACCTCATCTTTATTCTCAAGAAATTCGGTATTGCTTATTCGGGCAATGGTACGTCCAGCTCCCAATTGCTTGGCCAATACACAAACGGTGATATTGGTGGTTTCTGAAGAAGTTACCGCCACGACGAGGTCGGTCCCACTCACCTTAGCATCCTTGAGCACCGCAATAGAGGTGGCATCGCCACGCACCGCCCTGATATCCAGATGAGAATCGGCATAGGTAAGAGATTCCCTGTTATTGTCTATAAGGGTAATGTCCTGGGATTCGAAAGAGAGGAGTTTTGCTAGATGAAATCCTACTTCGCCGGCACCGGCAATAATAATTTTCATATAAATAAGTAAGCAATATGTGGGGCAAAGGTACGAAAATGCAAAACGATTTACCATAACACCGGTGACAATCCCTTCAGCAACAATAAAAAGCATTCCCGCCTTTAGAGACGAATTCTATAATATGTATCGACGTTCCGTTAAAAATAAGTAGCTTTGCAACCGCTTTTAGACTATGGAAGAAAAAATTAGGCCTTATAAGAATTCGCGGGCCGGAAAGAAAGAACAGGTTGAAGAAATGTTCGACACCATTTCCGGAAATTACGACGGGCTCAATCGGGTGATATCGCTGGGTTCGGATGTAAAGTGGCGTAAAAAGGTGGTGAAACTGGTGGCCGATGT
>JBCCHR010000449.1:0-2507 GCA_039028655.1 Bacteroidota bacterium | reverse complement strand
GAAATCACGTTTTTCTGATGGAGCAGCTGGCCCGCCAGATTGTAGACTTCCATACGTTCGATAGTAACACCCGCCTCTAACAGCAGGACATCATTGGCCGGATTTGGATATACCACCAAGGAGTCCAATGATACATCGTTAACCGACAGCAGTATGGTGACCGTCACGGCAAAGGGATCGCTCAGGCAATCGTCCACGATATTCACGGCATAATAGGTGGTATTGTCGACCAAAAGGGTGCCAGCCGGTAACGGATTGGTTCCATTCAACGCATCGTTTTCCGTTGCAAACCAGGTAACATCAGTAGGTGTAACGACAATGTCTTCGATAGTGGCACCTTCATTAAAAGTCTGATTGGAATCACCTGTTGGAGGTGGTGGTGGCGTACAGGGCGTAAGGCTGATATGCCCAAAATACTGCCCCGAATCATTAGATATGGTTGTGGCGATTCCCGTATTTGGATCTAGAATATACACGCCTCCGCTGTTGGAAATGAGGATGTTACCGTCTTCCAGGGCCGCAACACCTCTCAAACTGCCTTCGGCTCCCCAATAATTGAGAATAGCACCATCGCTTACGGCAAATTCATAAAGTCCCGACGGATTGCCCCCCAAGGTGCTAAATACAGCTGCATAGACAGAACTATTGGTGTTGTTCAATTCCAACTGCTGAATGAACTGAACCACACCTTCTTCCACAATATTTCCCAAAACGTTTCCGCTATAGTCTCGGCGTTCGATCTTACTTTCACCCGAAATGTATGAGATGTATACTTCCCCTCCCACGTCGATCACGTCGAAGGTTGAATCGCTGCCCGAAGTTGCAAAAAATCCCAGATTGTTACCATCGAGATCGAATCTTACGATGGCATCTCCGGGGGCGTCATTATTGGAGCCGGCATTGGTTACCCAAACCTCCGTGTTGTTCACGACGGCCATACCTTTGATATTGTCTAATCCACCACCCGATACTTGTCCCCCGATGGTGCTGATATAGGTACCGCTCAGATCAAAACGATCGATTCGATCCTCGATCTGATCAGAGATCCAGATCTCGTCGTCAACCTGCACCAAGGCTTTTGGCGTTCCCTGCGCCAAAGGACTAAGATCGATAAAGGTAGGATCGACCACCGATCCGTCACTGGGATCCAACAGCACAACAAAGGGTTCCTGCAAACTGGCAATTCGTTCCTGAGCAAAAACATGGACCGATGAGAATAGGACGAACAGGGCCCATACAACTAAAGAGAGGTAGTGTTTTTTCATTTTGGAAGGTTTATTTCAATTGGATGTAGCGTTAAGATACACAAAACCAACGACATCAGATCGCCATCACCTCGCGGAAAATCAGGCTCTTCGCGCTGCCTGGATATGCATCCAATCATAATTGGCCACTCTCCCAAGACCTATCCAACCTTCCTCTTCCCAAAACTCCCACCATTTGTTATACTCCGGGCGTGCGAAAACAGCTCGATCCCATCCCCAGCGAAGCTGGTTGCCTGTGGGGTGATAATCTACGGCGATCCCCCATGAATGCATGGACCAGGTAGTACCACCACGCTTCCTCCGTTTGTTATAACAACCTCCAAAAAGGTCGAGTCCCAGTTCCTTGATCCCCGAAATTTGATAGTGATCCCTTACTTTGACAAGCACACTTTCGAGGGACTCGGCAACAAGTTCGTGGCAGGAGGTTTTGTTTACTTTGGTCGAAAGGTCCCAACTCAATCGGTGTTCATAAGGAAGCGATATCTTCTTAAGTCGAGAACTGCCCGGATTGCCATAGGTATCTATGATGGCTTGCTGGTCACGCGATTCCTTTGGCCAATTGTGCGGATTGGGTGTTGGCTCCCGATCCCTCCAGTTAAAAGGTTTCTTGCCGGTCTCCACGAAGGAGATCAATTGCATGAGGGCGAAATCGGTTTGGGGTCCCAAAAAACCATCCACCTTGCCCGAGTCAAATCCATTCTTATGCGCCATGATCTGTCCATAGGCCGTCGCTTTTCGTTTACGGCCTCCGCTGAGAATGGATTGGAAGTGATTTTGGTCGATCTTGGCGCTGTTACTTCTCAAGAAACCTTCGAGTGCTGTCTCCGTCTGATTACCCATGATCCCATCGATATCGCTCTCGGGAAAATTGAGAGATTTCTGTATCAATCGAACTATTTTTGCCGTTAAAATCATTGTAGCTTGTCTTTAGTTGTTATTATTCATTAAGTTACAAATAATATTTTAGTTCTTCCTTGATAGCTCCTGGTGGAGTTTTGCCTTCCGTAAGCAACGAATTCATTGAAGATTCTTTTGGGCGGCTGCCCTCGTTGCACGAGGTCACCGGGTGCTGCGTTCGTATCCCTGTAGTAGTCGTGAAGTGAGCTTCGCTCTACTTACACGGCACTACAGGGGATGCCACTGCGCCCCCTGCCGCGGGGTGTTCTTTCGGGAATAAGGAGTCAATATGCAATGAGCAATGTTCAATGTGCAATTCCCCCCTTGAGGGGGGAGTAAGGGGGG
>JBCCHR010000448.1:0-2516 GCA_039028655.1 Bacteroidota bacterium | reverse complement strand
TGCGCAACTGCCGTTGCAATGAACTTTGGTAATATTTGTGCATGTGTTCGCTCCAACATATTGGGGTCGTCGATGCGCTTGAGCATGCGATGGTATTTCTCTTCTCCAAAATTATCGATCACCAGTTGTACGTTCTCTTCTTTGCTGAAATACCGCTTCATGGCAGGAGCATCGGCTTCGGGATGGAACTGCGTTCCCACAAATTCCCGAGAGAATCGAACCGCCATGATGGCCCGTTCGTACTCGACATAAGTTCGAATCTTTTCCAAGCTCAGGATAGTCGCTCCATGTTCTTCAAATACCTTGAGCCTTGGTTGGATCAATTGCCATTCCCGGGAATCTACCGCATAGTATGGGTCGTCCAGTCCGTCCAAAAGTGCATCCGAACGCCCTTTTTTGGTTTTGTGGACGGGAAGGATTCCGAAGGACATACTTTTACGCAGCTTCACAGTGCCCAGTTCGAAATAATCGCACACGACCTGGAAGGAGTAGCAAATAAAGAAGACATGTTTTTTTGAGGAGAGGGCATTCTTGTTGTGGTCCCAAAGCTTCTGGATGAGCTCCAGATATTTAGCTCTCCATGGACGATCTTCCAAAGGACTACCCGGACCACCGCTGGAAATGTAGATATCATAGGAGGTATCTGGCACTTCTTCCTTCGATCGAACGTCGAAGACATCGAATGTGATATCTTCTCGGAAGCCTTCCACGAGTTCCTTAATACAACGAAGCCCTTCATTGGGCTCGTTGTCGTTCATGTCCAAAATGGCAAGGCGTATCTTTTTGCTACTCATTGGTTCTTTTAAGCAATTCCTTTTTTTGTTTGTTCGATAATGTAATCAACCACCTTGGTGAGGTCCTTGGTTTGTTCGTAGACTGCGAGTTGGCGATCGGCACCGGTACCATTCTTCATCATCGTTCGCACGTATTCAACTTCCTTTCGGGATCCCAGGTCGTCCACTACGTCATCCACAAAGGCAAGCAATTCTTCCAGGAGGTCGCGGGTATCTACCTCACATTCCTTACCAAAATCGATCATTTTGCCGTCCAACCCGTAGCGACCGGCTCGCCATTTGTTTTCGTTGATAAGGGCCCGATGATAGCTAATGTAATTTAGGTTTTGCGACTTTAACTTGTAAAGTTTGGCCGCCAAAGCCTGGATAACTGCTGCGATGGTGATGGTCTCGTCGATGGTCATGGGTACATCGCAGATCCGCACTTCCAGGGTAGGGAAGAAGGGATGGATACGAATGTCCCACCAGATCTTCTTCGGGTTGTCGATACAACCTGTCTTTACCAACAAATTCACATAGCTCTCATACTCTGCCAGATCGTTAAAAATACCGGGGATACCAGTACGCGGGAATTTGTCGAATACTTTGGAGCGAAACGATTTGAAGCCGGTGTTGCGCCCTTCCCAGAATGGTGAGTTGGTCGACAGGGCGTATAAGTGCGGTAAGAAATACCGCAGCGCGTTGGTAATGTGCAAAGCCAGTGCTTTATCCTCGATGCCTACGTGTACGTGGAGTCCGAAAATAAGATTGGATCGGGCCGTGTCCTGCAGCTCATTGATGATCTCGTCATACCTTGGATTCGGGGTGATGAGCTGTGTGGCCCATTTGGAAAAGGGATGCGTTCCGGCAGCCCCAATTCGAAAACCAAGATCTTCGGCAATTCCAGAGATCGATCTGCGAAGGTGGGTGATCTGCTCCCGGGCGTCGGTTACATCCTGGCACACTTTGGTGCCCACTTCCACCACTGCCTGGTGCATTTCGGCCTTTACCTGGTCGTTCAGAACCTTTTCGGCCTCGGTAACGATCTTTTGTTCGTGCGAGATAAGTTCCCGGCTCACCGGGTCGATGATCTGGTATTCTTCTTCAATACCTAGTGTGAACTTCATAATAGTTGTAATAAATGAACCTCGTAAAAATAAGCATTCGTTTGCAAACTATTCAAAGCGAGTGGTCTTACCGGTGATCTGATCTTTTACGAAGGTTCCCCAGGTAAGATTCATCTTTCCTTTTTTATACTGAAGCGCCTTTTCAATGGCCAGGTTGGCTGCATTTTCTACGATCCATTCGAAATTGGTCTCACCAACCGAATGGATATCGGCATCCGGAGCCGGGTTACAGAAATCGATCGCGTAGGGAATCCCGTCGCGAACGGCAAATTCAACGGTATTGAAATCGTACCCGAGTGCTTTGTTCAAAGCAATACAGTATTTTTCAACTTTATCCAGGATCTGCTGAGCAACCGGCGGACCGTCGATCACATATCTCAAGTGGTGCGGGTTCCTGGGTTCGTATTGCATGATGTGTACATTGTCGGTACCAAGAACGTAGCAACGAAAATACTCCGTAAACTCGATCTCTTCCTGCAACATCATGACCAGTTGTTCAGTTTCACCATGTTTGGCCCACAGATCTTCCGGATCGGTTACACGGTAGACGCTTTTCCAACCCCCTCCGTCATGTGGTTTCATATAGGCTTAATTTTCAAAATCATTTTTTCAAATG
>JBCCHR010000447.1:0-2520 GCA_039028655.1 Bacteroidota bacterium | reverse complement strand
TACCATCCCGGCCACATCGTCGAGCACACTGCCGTCGTTATCTCCGTCCAGAAGGGATTCTATCAAACTCTGTTGCTGCGGTTGCTGCGTTCCACCACCCATCAAACCTCCCAGGAGATCTCCAATACCTGAAGACTGGGATACGTTTTGTTGTCGTTTTTGATTGCCCAGGTATCCCAGGACGATAGGAGCCAGAGTTGAAAGGATATTCATCACATCACCACTCTTCATACCCGATCTTTGCGAGAGGGCACCCACAACATTGTCCTGCGATCCGCCGAACACGTGTCCAAGAATACCGAGCCCGTCGGTTTTGGCAGCATCGTCCACACCTCCACCAAAGAAGCCACCCAGATTATCGAGCAGGCTACCGTCGTGTTTGGTGTTTAAGGCGTTCATCAATCCTTCAGCACCCTGAGGTGTGCTGGCGTTGCGTTTCATGGCTCCCATGAGCAATGGCAAAGCCATGGATACCACTTCAGAGGTTTTATCGGTTGGTTGATT
The DNA here is from genome assembly GCA_039028655.1 of Bacteroidota bacterium. Classification (GTDB taxonomy): domain Bacteria; phylum Bacteroidota; class Bacteroidia; order Flavobacteriales; family Flavobacteriaceae; genus Aureisphaera. Next base: position 2,016 of record JBCCHR010000447.1, on the reverse strand, counting down.
GGTTTCATTGCTTACGCCCATGATCATTTGGCGTCCAACATCACTATTCAATAAATCTAAAAGTCCAGACATGTAGTTACGTTTATGGTTAAAACCTAAAAATACTAAAAACTAAAGAAGTCCTTACTTTAAAATCGAAATAATTTGAGAGGCCAATTCGGTGCCAATTCGGTCCTGGGCTTCGTTGGTAGCAGCACCAATATGAGGACTCAGCGATACGTTGCCGTTCATCAAAACCTTGATCGCGGGTGTGGGTTCGTTTTCAAAAACGTCCAGTCCGGCAAAGGAGATCTTTCCGCTCTCCAGGGCTTCGATAAGCGCCACTTCGTCCACCACGCCTCCTCGCGAAGCGTTTACGATCGCCGCTCCGTCCTTCATAGCGGCCAATTCTGCCTTGCCAATAATGTATTCCTTTTGTGCCGGTACGTGCAGGGAGATAAAATCACTTTCCTTTAATACCTCGGCCAGGGGTTGTGTGTTAAATTGGAACGAAACCGATTGTCCGTCGAAAAACTCCACGGTTACTTCGGCATTCTCTACGTAGCTATCGCTGTAGATCACTTTCATTCCGGCGCCCAGGGCGATCTTGGCTACTTCACGTCCTATGCGCCCAAAACCAATGATACCGATGGTTTTACCGCGCAATTCGCTTCCCTTAGCATAATTCTTCTTCAATGCTTTGAACTTGGAATCCCCTTCCAGCGGCATGTTTCGGTTGGCGTCGTGCAAAAAGCGAACTCCTCCGTACAAGTGCCCAAACACCAATTCTGCCACCGAAGAGGAAGAAGCCGCCGGGGTATTGATCACTTTTAATCCTTGTTCCCGTGCATATTCCACATCGATGTTGTCCATTCCTACACCACCGCGGCCAATGATCTTTAAATTGGGGCAGGCATCTATCAGGTCTTTTCTCGCCTTGGTCGCGCTACGCACCAAGAGTACCGATATATTGTTGTTGTTGATGTAATTGATCAACTGTTCCTGGGCCACATTGGTGGTCTCTACTTCAAATCCCGCCGTCGTTAATGCATCTATTCCGCTCTGGGAGATTCCGTCGTTTGCTAAAATTTTCATTGTATATGCGTCCTGAGGACGTTTTTGAGGTTATTCTTCTTTATCGTTTAGGCAGTTCGCTCCAATTCGCTCATCACGTCGACCAACACTTCCACACTTTCCAACGGCATTGCATTGTACATGGAAGCCCTGTAGCCACCTACGCTTCGGTGACCGTTGATCCCATGCACACCTGCTTCGGCACACAAGGCATCAAATTTATCCTTCAAGGCCTCATTGGCCAGGGTAAAGGTGGCATTCATTTTCGAACGATCTTCTTCTTTGGGAACAAATCCGTTGAACAATGGGTTGATGTCGATCTCCGAGTACAACAACCGCGCTTTGGCGTCGTTGATCTTCTCGATCTCGGCTACACCACCCATATCCTTCAACCATTGCAAGGTGAGCATAGACACATACACGGCGAATACCGATGGGGTATTAAACATACTGTCCTTGCCAATATGAACCTGGTAATCCAGCATCGAAGGGATGGTGCGATCCACCTTCCCGAGTATATCTTCTTTCACCACCACCAAAGTAGTCCCGGCAGGTCCCATATTCTTTTGAGCGCCGGCGTAGATAAGGTCGAACATGGAGTAATCCAATTCCCTGGAAAAGATATCGCTGCTCATGTCGCAAATCACGGGTACATTGGTTTCCGGTAAACTGCGTAGTTGCGTACCGAAAATAGTGTTGTTTGAAGTACAGTGGAAATAATCGGCATCTTCCGGAACGGTATACCCCGTTGGGATATAATTGAAATTCTTATCCTTGCTCGACGCCACTTCGACCAATTCCCCGAAAATTCCGGCCTCCTTGATCGCCTTGGTGGCCCAGGTTCCCGTGTTCAGGTAGGCAGCCTTTTTCTGCAAGAGGTTATAAGCAACCATCAGAAATTCGGTGCTGGCGCCTCCTTGCAAAAACAACGCCTGATATCCCTTGCCTTGAAGTCCCAGGTGT
>JBCCHR010000446.1:0-2523 GCA_039028655.1 Bacteroidota bacterium | reverse complement strand
TCCCTGCCTCGATAATTTTGGACTGAACACCACTGTCTTGAGCATAGGCCTGTGAAAGTCGGCTAACAGTATCTTCCGAAACACCATTGCCGGGCTCGATCACATTTACCAACACCAGGCCGATCGTGATCGCGATCACCGTAGTAACTATGTAGGTTAATATGGTGCGTAGCCCAATATTACTGAACTTGGAAATGTCTTTTAGATCGGATATCCCTTTGATCAGAGACGCCAAAATAAGGGGGATGGCAATGAGTTTGAGAAGTCTCACAAAGATGGTCCCGAAGGGATTGATCCAATCACCAACGAACTTCACGCCGCCATCCACGCCCGTCATGATGAAACCAAAAATGATCCCGAGGGCCATTCCGATGAGTATTTTCCAGTGCAGTGCTAATTTTTTCATAGGATGTGCTCCGCAGAGCAGATTTCATTACTATTAATTCAGGTCGATTTCCTCAACCAAGATACAGTTTTAATTTTTCACAATTTCGACAATCGATTCAGCAAAACAAAATCGGCCAAAACCAACGCTGTCATTGCCTCGACAATGGGTACGGCCCTAGGCACTACACATGGGTCGTGCCGGCCTTTTCCCTGCATGGTCACTTCCTCGCCCTCCTTGTTGATCGTTTCCTGATCCTGCATAATGGTCGCAACCGGCTTAAAAGCTACTGTGAAGTAGATGTCGGCGCCATTGCTAATGCCACCCTGGATCCCTCCGCTAAAATTGGTTTGGGTGCTTCCGTCCTTATTAAATCGGTCATTGTGTTCGCTTCCCTTTAGCCGGGTTCCGGCAAATCCACTACCATATTCAAATCCTTTTACTGCATTTATGGACAACATGGCCTTTCCGAGCACGGCGTGTAATTTATCGAACACAGGTTCGCCAAGACCCACAGGCACCCCTTGAACCACGCAGGTAATGGTGCCGCCAATGGTGTCACCCTGCTTTCGGATCTCCCTGATGTGAGCTTCCATTTTTTCCGCCATCTCGGCGTCGGCCGTTCGCACAGGATTCTTTTCGATCTCCGCAAAATCTAATTGATCATACGGCTTATCAAGTGCCAATGCCCCAACACTGCTAACGTAGGCTGTGATTTGCAAGGAACTCAATAGCTGTTTGGCGATGGCGCCGGCTGCAACGCGACAAGCGGTTTCCCGGGCAGATGATCGACCACCACCTTTATAATCACGCAATCCATACTTTTTCTCATAGGTGAAATCGGCGTGCGATGGTCTGAAAACGTCTTTAATATGGGAATAGTCCTTCGACTTCTGATTGGTATTCTCGATCACAAAACCAATAGGGGTTCCCGTGGTCTTTCCTTCAAAAATACCTGATAGGAATTGCACGGTATCCGGCTCCTTTCGTTGCGTAACGATGGCCGACTGACCCGGTTTGCGTCGCTGCATCTCTTTTTCAATGGCTTCCAGATCCAATTCGATGCCGGCAGGACATCCGTCGATGATACCTCCTAAGGCCGGGCCATGCGACTCGCCAAAAGTGGTTAGTTTGAATACATTGCCAAAGGTATTTCCTGCCATAGATTGCTTTTAAGCAAATGTAACCATTCCTCTCGAAACAATAAACTCACCAGACCTTTCTCACTTCCGAAGTAACCGTCACATATAACTATTTAAACACCAATCCATAACATTCTATTAATCCAATTGTTGACTCCTTTGCTGAATTTTGAAAAAAAGTACAGCCGTGAGGAGAAGCGTTGAAATAGTAGTATTATCCGACATCCATTTGGGTACCTATGGCTGCCATGCCAAAGAGGTCCTTCAATATCTGAACTCTGTAAAACCCCAAAAGCTCGTTTTAAATGGCGACATATTCGATATCTGGCAATTTCGTAAACGCTATTTTCCTAAATCCCACTTGCTGGTCATCAAAAAAATCCTCTCTTTGGCGGCCAAAGGTACCAAGGTGTACTATATCACGGGTAACCATGACGAAAAACTACGGCGCTTTAGTGATATGAAGATGGGAAATATCAAATTGGTGGATAAACTGGTCTTGCATTTGGATGGTAAAAAGGCCTGGTTTTTTCACGGCGATGTTTTCGATAGCTCGGTGCAACACTCGTTCGCCGGAATGAAGTTTTCATTGCTCTCGGTGCTATATGTAATCTTTTGCCCAATATTTGATATATGCGCACCCAACGAAAGTTCTGCGTCTTTTCCTGACAGAAGCAATGGCTTGGTATAGTACCAGCCTAAATCAACCGCAACACTAGTTCCTGCCTTTGCGTCCGGAGCTCCAGTGATGTTCCCAGCTAGGTTGGACCAGATGAACCTAAGAGTTACTCCTACACCCATGTTCTCAGATAGCTTTCTTGAGTAAGTTCCATCAACGGCAAGTTCGCTTGGATTCTCAACACCATTTGGGTTTGCAAACTCATCGAAAAGTGCGATCTCGCCCAGATCAAAATAGCGAAGTGAAGCACCGAAGGTCTGGTCTTGCGCAATTTTCTTGTAGAAAGTGATATAGTTTAGGGACATGTCATCCACGAT
>JBCCHR010000445.1:0-2529 GCA_039028655.1 Bacteroidota bacterium | reverse complement strand
CTTCCGCAAAGGGGAAACCGATAATCTTGCCGGTCTAATTTGGGCAGGCATCGGGACGGTGATCTTGTTGATCTACTGGATTTCACGAGAAAACTTCTGGAAGATCAAACTTTCCAACGATACGTACCTGTACGTTCATAAGAATGTGCCCAACGAGCAAACAACGGATGCCTTTGTCAATGACCTGATGCGATCCAGAAACGAATATTTGAAAGAAAACTACACCAATATCGATGAGAACCTTAGCTACGAAACGCAATTGAATAGTTTGAAATGGCTCAAATCTATCGAGGTGCTTACGAAGTCTGAATTCGATCAGAAATACGAAGAACTAAAACGAACGGTGAAGCCCGATAAAACAAACATTGGCTTTGGAAACTAACTCTGTTTAGTCCACCCATTTTGATCGATTAACATTAATTTAGAATACAACAAAAGAGATTCCAAAAGATTATTCATAACTTCGTTAAAAACCAATGAACCATGAAAAAATTACTTTTCTTTTCTCTTTTTGTTTTTTTATTCTCATTTAGCGGCTTGAGCCAGACCGTGATCGAACTGGGCAATACCCAGAGCATGTGTATCAGCGGTAAGGGCCAGGGACAAGATGCCGCCATCAATCCGCATATCAATGGCGATAGTATTGCCTATGTAGAAAACTTGGGAGACAATCCCTTTTCGATCCGTATCGAATCGAAAGGAGAAGTGGTGGAGACCCTTCGCGTGGATGCCAACAAAAAAGAGGCTGTAAAACTGATGCAGGGCCAGGTACTGTATTTCGATAGTAAGCTTAACACCAGTGCCAAGGTAGATTTCGAAGCACTTCAGAAGGACTAGCGCCACCGCGTGAAACTTCTTCCCTTAAGCAACCTCCAACTGGAGGCTAGTGCCTACGTGTTTGAAATGGCCAACGGAAACGATTTGCAGGATTTCCGTCGGGAGGTTGTTACTACTTCCCAACTTCCGGATATCAACCCGGATCAATTGGCACAACATATCGTACACGGTATAGAGGTCGATGATTACATGGACCCGAATACCAGAGGCACGGCCTATTGGGCGCTTTCCAAGCGTTTCGATACCACCCTTATCCCGTTGTTCCGGAAATGGCTCAAGAAGGAACTGGAACTCCAAAACTTTGGCGGGATGTTCCAACTCATGATCGCACTGTCCAATGTTGATGAACCTATTTTCGATTCGCAAAGAACGGGCTATGCCAGTTTCGAACAGGATTTGAACGAGCGCGACGCACATGCCTACCTCAAAAGACATCGGTTCTGATAGCAGAATAGCATCTCTTGCGGCTCAACGGCACAAGAAATGCGGTTCCGGAGCGTTTGTAAAGTAACTATCAACATTGTTCGCTCCATGAAGTATTTCTTTCTCTTTTTGCTGAATGCCTTACTCATTACCCCTACCCTTGCGCAATCCGAAACATTCCAGGGAAACCTGCCAGCCTGGTACGAAACGGGCACTCCTAAAAAATTAAAGCGAAGCAAAGGAAAGCAACTACCCCGAACAGTGCAGTTTGAGTTCCATCCCCAAAAAAAAGTCACGGACCTGGAGAAGAAGGGATTCATCTGGACGGCCCGGATTCCCGGTGAATACTTCGAGGCCTATCTCATAAACAACACCGCCTCAACCCTTCATATTGATCAACAAGATGGCAGTTTGACGATGATTCAGGAAGCTCTTAACGAAGATGGTGAGTGGCATCCCATCGAATTCTGGATTCCAAGTGGATGTGGGAATAGCTACTACCCCCTCAGCCTAAAACCAAAACAAATGGTGTTGGTACCCATCAAAAAGTACAGCGGAGATTTCGAAACACAACTTCGTCTGAAATGGAAAAATGATGAGAAGATCTTTTATTCGGCACCTTTCCTGGGCTCGATCAACCGCTCTCAGTTTGTGAAAGAAAAAGAAACGGTCCATGGTATTTTGTACCATGGCAAGGCGCGGTATCTGGATAATTCCAACTAGAAATGATTGTCAATACTAATTACTCCATACGTTCAATTTAATTCATTTTTAGTACATTCATACCATGTAATATCCAATTGGTAAATGACCGTTTTTGCTAATTCAGCACTTGAATTTGGGCCGATCACCACGGCTATAATTTTCGGGATCATCCAAAGCGTGTTGATCTTGTATTTTTTTAGTATTAATAACAGAATCCGTAAACATGCCATGCTCATGTTTACAATCGCAGTGCTGTTGATAATGCAAATCGAATCATTCTTCTTGCAATCAGGCTATATGTTTCAATTCCCGAAGTTATTTATGGTTTCGGTTCCATTCATATTTACCTTAGGACCATTAAGTTGGCTGTACTACAAGGATCAAATGAACCTGGGAAAATCGAAATGGGATGCCCTACATTTCCTCCCTTTTATATTTTTCTTTCTCTATTCTTTCAATTTCTATTTGCAAAACGATGCATTTAAAAGTGCTATTTACCTATACGAATTCCGAAATGATATTTCAGTACCACTCGAAGCTCCCTCTTTTAATGTAGATCCCTGG
>JBCCHR010000444.1:0-2547 GCA_039028655.1 Bacteroidota bacterium | reverse complement strand
TAATTATTTTTTCTTAATTTTTTCTGAACCCAACTAGCGCATGATCTGCATGAGGATCTTTTCCGTAATCAAATACGTAGGCTTCACTCCCGTGGTTCCCAAACCGCCTGAGGCCAACGTGCTTCCCGTTTCCAAGGGATTATCACTGGCGTAATACGCATATCTAACCTTCACGGTGGAACCAATACTTCCACGGATTTTGGACGCCGACTGTATGGCCTTCTGATAATGCGCTCCTTCCATTTCAAGTCCGATCACATTCCAGGTGGAATTGTGAAAGAACCTTAAAATATCGCGATTCTGCAGCGAGGTACCGAGCACGGTGATCATGGCACCTTCACATACGTTCAACCCTTCTCCTTCGAATTCCTTTTTCTTCAAGCGGTTCTTGAAGGGGTAATTGTCGGCCGTTCCTTCGAAAATATGGGCAGTCGGGATCATAATGTCCCCCTTGCCGCCACTTAATATCCCGGCTTTACCCATGATGGAAACCGATTCTACCTTCATTAACTTGCGCTCGCCATTCAGAATAAATGGTTTCAGCAATTCATCCATGGTCTCATAGGCCTGCTCTCCAAACGCGTAGTCCATTACGACGATCACCGGCCTGTCTTTGGTGCTTTCCTCCGGCTCAGAGGCTGCCAACAATCCCTTCCTCTCCAAAACAGGTCGTGGAATGCTGGCCGTATCAAAGATCTGCACATCAATGTTGGTACCACTTTCATCCTCGAGATACGTCATCCCATTTGCGGTTGCGTATTTGCGTACTTTTTCGCGCAATTTTGTACTCTCCGGCTGACTCAGTTTCTCATAAAAGTCAATAGCACTGGCATTGGGAAAGGTACTGGATAGCACCGCTTCAGCAAACAACGAGTTCATTACACTGTGCATATTCGCGCTGATCACATGCAAGGGACGATCAAACAATTGTTTTTCGTGCAATACTTGTTTTATTCTGAAGGCCCAGTCCTCACCATGGATATGATGGCCCAATCGTTCGCGCAGTACCGGGCTAAAGGTGATCAGGCGTTTTTGATCGTGAAGATGCTCGGCAATGGCACCTTTCCCCAGGTAGTAAATGATCTTCAGGAATCGGTGTTCGTCCTGCGGACAGGAAAAATCTGAATACACCTCATTCACTTCCTCGAAGGTCCTGCCTAGGAAATTCGCTGTATGCGTGAGAGCGATCTCCTTATCCTTCTGCGTAAGCTTTCCTTTTTTCAGGACCGCTTGCTCCAGTTTCTCCCAATCCCGGATCAGGTCCCCTCGTTCATTGATCACCACCTGTTCCATGATCTTATGCGATTCGATGTACAGGAAGGTCAAATGGGTCAAAATATCGTAGATCTCGCTTCGTCCGCGAGTTACTTCGATGTTCATTTGTTCCTCATCGATCCTATAACAGTTTCTTCGTCTTTTTGCCGGGATTATGGGCTCGAAGTGGGAGTTCTTGTAACCCTCATCGCTGGTAAGATTGATAAATCGGCATTCTTCAATACCGTAGGGAAGTCGATCGATCACGTAGATCAAGCCTTGCAGCTCTATCTTTTCCTCGGCTATGGATCCATAGATCTCGGGGCGCAACGTAAGTAGCGATTCTCGGAGTGTTTCTCCAGAAACACCCATGGGTTTATAAAATCCCCGGTTAAATAAGTGGCGCATGGTAATATAGAGCCTCTCGATGGCCCCACTACTCTCTTGTGCGCGCGTTCGTGTGTGTTTTCTTATAATGCTCATTAAAGTGCAAAGATAACACTAATTTAGGCTTGCAGACCAAGGAGTTGGTCCGCAATTTCACGATCGTTGGACAATCTTGGGATCTTGTTTTGCCCTCCTAACTTTCCCTTGGATTTCATGTAATTATTGAAACTTCCGGAGGCCAGAGAGGTTATTTTTAGGGGCTGAAGTACCTTCCCCTCCACCAGATCGAAGTAGTAGCTGTTTTGACGCTGCATAGACTGGTCTATATATAAGGCAATCTTATCGACATCAGAATCAGAATCACTAAACTCTATTAGCCATTCATGATAAGGAAGCTCTCCTTCCGCAGTATCAGTGAAAGGAGCGACGGTAAACTCATTTATCGAAAAATTGAATTGCATCAAAGCTTCCTGCATGGCCTGTTCTACTTCCTTACCAATGACATGCTCTCCAAAGGCCGAAATAAAGTGCTTGATCCGGCCACTAACGATCACTTTATATGGAGCAAGGGACGTAAATTGAACCGTATCTCCAATATTGTAGCTCCAGAGGCCAGCGTTGGTAGAAATGATCATCACATAATTCACGCCCAGCTCGACATGTCCAATAGTGAGTCGTACCGGATCGGGGTCGAAAAAGGTACTGGCCTCTACAAACTCGTAGAACATCCCCGAATCCAATTGGAGCAACAATCCGCGATCATTTTGTTTATTCTGAAACGCAAAAAATCCTTCCGAGGCCGGGTACAATTCGATGCTGTCCACCGGTCTTCCAATGAGCGATTCGAATTTCTTACGGTAGGGCTCATAATTGACCCCTCCGTAAATGAATAAGTTAAAATTGGGG
>JBCCHR010000443.1:0-2549 GCA_039028655.1 Bacteroidota bacterium | reverse complement strand
TGGCCATCAAGGGACTTAAAGAAGGGGCGGCCGACTTCTTCGTGAAGCCATGGAAGAATGAAAAGATCATAGAGACTATCACATCCATTGTCTCCAAGAAAAGTTCGAACGATCAAAAGTCGCAGACATTGCATTCTTCCGGTACTATAATAATTGGCAATAGCGATGTGATGCAGGATGTGTTTGTAAAACTCCATAAAGTAGCACCAACAGACGCCAATGTACTCATCCTTGGGGAAAATGGTACAGGAAAAGACCTGATCGCACGGGCCATTCATGACGGTTCTAATCGAAAAGACAAACCTTTTGTAAAAGTGGATGTGGGTGCGCTCACAGCATCGCTTTTTGAAAGTGAATTATTTGGTTACAAAAAAGGTGCCTTCACAGGGGCCACTCAAGATCGTGAAGGTCGTTTTGAAGCTGCGAACGGAGGAACTTTGTTTCTGGACGAAATTGGCAATATTCCACTAGGCCAACAAGTACGGCTCCTCACGGTGTTGCAAAACAGACAGGTTACGCCTTTGGGCTCGAATACCGCCATTCCCATAGACATCAGGTTGATCTGCGCTACCAATGTCCCTCCTGAAACCCTTGCCGATGAGAAGAAATTTCGCAAAGACCTGATCTACAGGATCAACACGGTGGACATTATGATTCCTCCCTTAAGAGATCGCGGAACCGATATGACAGAATTGGCCCATCATTTCGTTTCCTTATACACAGAGAAATACAATAAGGGTACTTTCAAATTTGATCCGGATTTCATTAAGAAATTAAAGACGCACGATTTTCCCGGTAATGTGAGAGAGCTTCAGTACGTACTGGAACGCGCCGTGATCATGGCCGATGACAATTTATTAAAATCGGATGACCTGGTGTTCTCTTCCATTGAAAGGTCTACGAAATCGAAAAGCTTCGAGACCACCAGTTTAAATCTCGACGACGTCGAGAAGAATGCCATTCTCACTGTGCTTGAAAAGCACAAAGGCAATGTTTCCAAATCGGCAAAAGAATTAGGCATTACGAGAGCTGCCTTATACCGAAGATTGGACAAATATGAACTATAAAGGCTACATCTTACGGTTATTTTTACGAATCTTTCTGCTGGTAGGCCTCATACTTGTCCTAGGGTATTGCATCTACACCGATCGAACCTTGTACTCCTTTCTGGCCGGAGCATTGCTGTTGTATGTTATTGTTGATACTTACACCTTCGTGAAACGACGTTTCGTGGCTATGGACGACTTCTTCGAAGCTGTGAAATACAGGGACTTCTCCCGATGGTTTCCTGAGGACAGAGGTCCGAAAGACATTCGCTTTTTGTATACGGGATTTAACGAGATCAACCGAACCATCAAAGAGATCAACATTCAAAATCAGGCCCAATATGTGTACCTGCAGAAAATATTGGAGATGGTTGATATCGGGATCATCGCCTATAATCTGGAAGCAGGAGATGTACTTTGGAGCAACGATTCGTTTGGAGAGATCCTGGATCTGCCTTCGTTCAAGAACATACGCTTTGTAGAAAGTAGAAAGCCGGAATTATTCAACACCATTTTCGAAACCTATCATCGAGAACCTGATTCTATCTCCATAGCCCTTCAGAACGAACAAATAAAGATCTTGATCTCCGATACCGTGTTTCAAGTGGATGACGATGCCTTTAAGTTGATCGTGATACAGGATATCGACGACACCTTGAATAAAAATGAATCTGAGTCCTGGAAAAAACTATTGAGTGTGATGACCCACGAGATCATGAACTCCATCACACCTATTTCCTCCCTGGCCGATACCCTTCAATCCAACATTGCCCATGCCCTGGCCCATCCAAAAGAGCCTTCGCTGGAACTCAATGATCTGAATGCGGGAATTGGTACCATCAAAAAACGGAGTGAGGGTCTGTTGCAGTTCGCTAAGACCTATCGCAGTTTAAGCAAAGTAACCAAGTTAAACCTTCAAAAAGTGCGCGTAAGCGAGTTGTTCGATAACATTCGGTTGTTGATGGCGCCCTCCATTGAAGCCAAGAACATTGACGTCGAATTCAATGTGTCCGGTTCTCGATTGGAACTGGACATCGATTCCTATCTCATCGAACAAGTGATGATCAACCTCATCCTAAATGCTGTGGATGCCTGTAAGCACAAGGAAAATGGACAAATTAAAGTACTGGCCTCCCAGAATCCGAACCGGGATGTGGTGATCAAGGTGTACGACAATGGCTCCGGCATCCCTCAAAGCATCCTGGAGAATATCTTTGTTCCTTTTTTTACGAGTAAAGCGACCGGCAGTGGTATTGGTCTAAGCCTCTGCAAACAGATCATGATGCTGCACAAAGGCAAAATACTCGTAAAAAGCGTGGAAGGAGAAGGAACGGTTTTTAGTTTGGTTTTTTAGAAGTATCAAGCATCATTAAACTACCCCCATGCTACCGCCAGCCTCCAGGCTGGTGGTCTCCATACTACCGCGAGCATCCATGCTCGTGGTTTAATTCACCCCAACCACCCCTCTCGATCCAGACTTCGGTATTGAATGGCTTCGGAAAT
>JBCCHR010000442.1:0-2561 GCA_039028655.1 Bacteroidota bacterium | reverse complement strand
TTTACAAAGACATCCAAAACAGGATCGACTATATCGACGGTGCCAATTTGATCGCCAACAATGCCATCGAACAGGTGATCTTGAACGGTGAAGCCAGGGCGTATGGGCTCGAAGTGTTACTTCGAAAGAATACCGGGCGCTTGCAGGGTTGGCTGGCGTATACGCTATCCAAGTCGGAGCAACGAACGCCCGGCCGCGTTCCGGGTGAGATCGGGATCAATAACAGTGCATGGTACAATACCCCTTACGACAAGCCACACGATATTTCGGTGTATCTGAACTACGAGTTGAACAAGAAATGGAGCTTCAATACCAACCTGGTCTATCAAACCGGGCTTCCTACCAACTACCCCATTGGGCAGTTCGAGTTTCAGGAACTGGTGATCCCCTATTTCGGTTTACGAAACCTGGAACGACTTCCGGACTATCACCGAATCGATGTATCAGCCAAATTGATTCCGAAGAAAAACGAAGGCAGGAAATGGCAATCGGAGTGGGTGTTCAGTATTTATAACATTTACAATCGCAGGAATGCGGCCTCGATCAATTTCCGAAGAAATGTGGACACCGGGGTGAACGAAGCGATACGAACCTCTATTTTCGGGATCGTACCGTCCGTAACCTATAACTTTAAATTTTAACCCATGCGTTGGCTCATCTACATGATCTCAGTTGTTGTGATGTTAGCGGTATCGTTCTCATGCGAGGATGTGATCGAGGTAGATGTGCCTTCTGAGGAGCCCAGGTTAATCATCGATGCTCTGATACGAGTAGATACCTTGCAGGCCATCACCAACGTGTGTGTGAAAGTAACCGAATCGACTTCATTTTTTGAAACTCCCAAACCCGCAGCGTTGGAGCAAATTACGCTGGCCGGGGCCGTACTTTTGGAGCAATCTGAAGGATCAGGAATTTATTGTAGGGAAGTATCTACGCAACAACTCATGCAGGACGAACTCTTTCTCGCGATTGATTATAAAGATCAGATCTTTGCGGCCTTCACCAATTTTGCAACAGGTGTCCCCATAGATTCCCTACAGCAAGGTCCGGGTGGGCAATCTGACGACGAAACTGAACTGGTTGTTAGTATTACAGATGATCCGGACAAGGATAATTTTTATTTGTTTGATTTTGACCGGGCCGAATTTCTAACCACTGAGGACCAGTTTTACCAGGGCCAGTCCTTTAGTTTCTCTTTTTTCTATGAAGATGAATTGCCTTCGGGAACCGAACTGGATGTGAGCTTATTGGGAATTACCCCTCGTTTCCACAGTTATATGGAAAAAATAATTGAGCAGAGCGAATCGGAATTTGATCTGTTTGATACCCCTGCGATCACGGTTCGGGGTAACATTCTGAATGCAACAGACATCGTAACGATAAGCGACCTGAGCGAAGCGAATCTAGAGACCAACTTTCCATTGGGATATTTTGCTGTTGTTCAGGAATATAAAAAGACGATCATTATAGAGTGATGAAAAATGTGCTACATACACTGGTTTTAGGGCTCTCACTCCTGGGAATAGTATCCTGTGAGGACGTGATCGAAGTGGAAGTTCCTTCGGAGCCACCGCGACTCATCATCGACGCATTGATCCGGATCGATACCACCCAGCCATTTACCCTTGCTCGCATCAAAGTGAGCCAGACCAATTCGTTTTTCGAAACGGTGGTGCCCGCCGGACTGCAGCAGATCACCTTGTTCAATCTCGATCTCAATGCAGGAGACGTTTTGCTGGAGGAGGTACCCGGTTCGGGCATCTACTCCAAGGAAATAAGCACGGAAGCCTTGATGAGTGGCGCCGAATATTTCCTGCAAATCGATTTCAACGACGAGTTCTTTGTGGCCTATGCCACGTTCCAACCAACGGTTCCCATCGACAATATCGTGCAGGGAGAAGGAACCTTATTCGATGAAGACGAAACCGAGATCATTGTGAGCTTTACCGACAATGGGGAACGAGACGATTTCTATTTGTTCGACTTTGACCGAGGCAATTTCCTGGTCACCGAAGACGAGTTTTATCAGGGCCAGCAATTCTCTTTTTCCTGGTTTTACGATGAGGATATCAACGTTGGCGACGAACTGGATATAAGCATTATGGGCGTGGATGAGGATTTTGCCGTGTATATGGACAAGCTCATCGAACAAAGCGAGGGCCCGTTTGGACCCTTCGAAACTCCGTCCATCACGGTGCGTGGTAATATTATTAATGCGACCACCATTGATAACGAAACAAATTTTGACAACACCAATACGACCGACAATTTTGCCCTGGGTTATTTTGCGATCGTGCAGGAGTTCAAACGAACCATTGTTATAGAATGATACATGCCATGAAAAGAATAGGATATATAGTAATGATGATCGCCTCGCTTTCGGCCTTTGTTTCCTGCGAAGACGTGATCGAAGTGGATCTTCCAACCGAAGACCCGCGACTCATCATCGACGCCTTGATACGAGTAGACACACTCCAGGCCAATACACTGGTGACCGTGAAGGTGAGTCAGACCAATTCGTTCTTCGAATCACTGCCTCCGGCCAATTTGGAGCAGATCAC
>JBCCHR010000441.1:0-2567 GCA_039028655.1 Bacteroidota bacterium | reverse complement strand
GTTTTCTTTTTACTATGCCACCTATGTCCTGGCCGTAGCCGGTTGCAAATACAAATACCAGACAGACAAAGGCGATTCGTTTCATTAATTTCATCGTTTTCATATTATGAGATTTAACTTGATTACACCACAAAAGTCTGATATATAGACGCTTGGGTCAATCGCTCAAAAGGGGTATTTTATTTTTTTAGACGGAATACTTCGAGGCTGAACCGACGAAAATGAGGAGGTATCAGATCAGTTTTTGCTTGATCGCCTTGTAGATGGCCTCCGCCCGATTGTTGACGTGAAGTTTCGAATAGATATTCTTGATATGGGTTTTTACCGTATGGGGACTAAGGAAGATCTCCTCGGCAACATCGCGATAATTCAGACCTTGACTCAGCAGCTTGAGCACTTCTGTTTCCCGATCGGATAACGGGTTTTCAATAATACGAAACGAACTGATGATCCGCCTCGCTATCTGGCTGCTCATCGGGGAGCCTCCGTCAAAAACCTCTTTGATATGCACCAGCAGATCGGCTGGATTGGTATCTTTTAATAAATACCCTGTGGCACCGGCGCACAAGGATTCGAAGATGGAATCGTCATCGCTCTGTACGGTTAACATAATAAAATCGACGGTCGGGCACTTTTTTTTCAATTCCCGTGTGGCATCGATACCATTCTTCCCTGGAAGGTCGATATCCATGAGAACAACTTCCACCGGCAGGTTGGGGATGGACGCCATGGCCGACTCCGCATCCGGAAAGGCATACTTACAGGAAAATCCACTGGATCCATCGAGAATGAGCTGCAGCGTTTGCCGGATCTCGTGGTCGTCTTCGACGATGGCTATGTGGATGGTTTCCTGTTTCATTTCAGCAATAAAACACTAATTTACAATTCTTTATCGGTATTATCATCCCGCAGATGGGGTATTCGGTTGAGCATGACCACAGTGCCACTTTCACCAGAAACAATGGATAGATTTCCGCCTATCTTCTCAGAACGATCTTTCATATTGGTCAATCCCCTGCCCTTGCTCTGGCGATGCACATTAAAACCCTTTCCGTTATCTTTCAATCGAATGGACGAATACCCTTCCGAGCTTTCTACAGTAAGCTCGACCAAGGTACTTTCAGAGTATTTGGCGCAGTTGTGCATGGCCTCTTTGAAGATAAGTACGACTTGTTTCTTCGTTTGTGGATCGAGCATGGTTTGTTCCAGGCTTTCGGAAAAACCGGTGGTGCTGTAATGCGTATCTGTATTTCCGAAAAGTTCTTCCCCGAAATCCTTTAATCGAATGATGGCGTCGCTCAAACTGTCCTTTTTTGGGTCGATCACCCAAAGCAAGTCCCTAAAACTGCCCGAGAGATCCTTCACGTTCTCCCGAATCTTTCCAAACCAGCTGGAGGGATCCTTTTTCTCTTGCAAGGTGCGCTCGGCCAAAGTAAGGAACATGGATATCTTGGTCACCTTGGACCCCAACTCGTCGTGGAAATCGGCCGCATTTTCGTTTCGTAATTGTTCCCGCTCCCTGATCAGTGCTTTTTCCAAACGTGTTTCCTGCTCCAGTTCGTTCATGCGTTTTCTCAAACGCATGCGGTAGATCCCCATAACAAGTGCGAAAAGCAATAATCCATAAAGTGTATAGGCCCAAACCGACCTCCAATAAGGTGGTCGAACAGTAAACTTTAGACTGATGGGTAAGCTGGACCAAATACCCTGATTATTACTCCCGTCCAGGATCAACTCGTAATCGCCGGGAGCCAGGTTGTAATAATTCAGCTGAGAGCGATCCCCGGTTTCGATCCACTCTTCGCTCACCGGCAGTATTTTATGTCGGTATTGATTGTACTCCGGATTGGTAAAATCCAGTACCGCATAGCCCAATTGAATGGAGTTTTCGTTATAGGAAAGTTGAAACTCATCGTTCTCCAATCGGCTTTTCACAGAAGCAAATCCCTGCTCCTTGGCCTGCATGGCCTCCAGGGTGGTGAGTCCCAGGTTGAAGGTCCGCGCTCTTACCGAATTTTCATCGTTCCCCAGAACGCTCAGCCCCTTACTACTGCCAATATAAACATTGTCATCCTTATCAATATAAAGTGCATTGCGATAGGTAATATTGTCGGCCAGGCCTTCCCGGGAGGTAAGGTATTCGATATGCACGAACGATCCCATGGATTCGTTGTAAATCCCCTTAAAGATTCCCTGTGTGGTGGCTACCCAAAGGCTTCCTTTCGAATCCTCGGCAATACCTAGAATGTACTCCGAAGGCAGCCCTTCCTTCCTACCAAATTGCTTGAAATTGTTGGTTTCTGGCTGGTAGAGGTTGAGCCCGGTTTGCGTACCAATCCACAAGCGTCCCTTTCCATCCCTGAACAAGTTCTTAATAGCGTTGTTGCTCAATTGGTCGGACTGCCCAAAATCGCTGATATAATTCTCAAATCGTCCTTCCAACGAATCCGAAATCAACCGACTCACCCCCGAAAATGTACCGATCCATAAGGCTCCATCGGCGTCTTTTTCCAAACAGAGGGTATAAGAATTATATCAGCGATTTTGGGCAGTCCGACCAATTGAGC
>JBCCHR010000440.1:0-2576 GCA_039028655.1 Bacteroidota bacterium | reverse complement strand
CACGATAAGGAAAACATGATTTGATATACCCATAATCCGCCTGGACTTGGCCGTGCATCGATGCATGTTCGTTGCTCGAAGATTTTGGATATCTTTTGAACTTGAACATCGATCAAGTAGGTTGCTATCTTGACTTGAAGTTTGTCTGGGTGACTTGCGCACTGATCTTGGGCAATCCGTCGGTATATTCCACACTTTGGTCTTCCAGAAAGAACGGGGTTGTCTTGGGTGTTATTCTGAAGGACAACGTTGCCTCGGTCACATAGTAGTTCTTGAACGTATTCCCTTTGTTTACAAACTGGTAATTCTCGATCTGGTCGATCTTGGTAGACGAGATCCTCAATTCGGAAATGGCCTTGGAAGAAAACGAATGTTGTACGGCGCCGCGCCAGGTACGGTAACTGTAAAACTGGGTAATGTTGAGGAGACGCGGCTCGAAGACTGAGTATACCCGGGCGTCGGTGAGGTATTTGAAGGTTCCTATCTCATTAATGTCGTTCTCATAATAGAGGTTCACCCAGGTATTGGATTCGGGATCAAGGCGCCAATTCCCACCCAGAGAGTACTTAAAAGCGTCGTCTTTAAATCCTCGCGCCACATAGCCTCCTATCTTAAAGGTCTCGAATAATCGCTCGTTGGTGATCCCACCAAAACCCAATCTAAATCCTTCGTAGCTATTGTATTTAATAAAATACCGAAGATCCACGTTGAAAAATCCCAGGGGATAATAGCCCGTGGCAAAAGGACTTTCTTTCTTTAGGGGTTTGCTCGTTTGCGTAGAATCCTGTACAACCGGGTTGGGCTGTTGGGCGATACTTTGGGAGGCACATATTACCATCATCATGAATGACAATAATAGAAGGCGCCACGAGAGAGGTTTAATTTGCATCTAAAAATAAAGCGACCAATAGTGTCGCCTTATTGTATTTGTTAGTCGAAAAGGAATCTATACTTTCATGATCTCCGCTTCCTTTTTCTTGAAAGTATCGTCGATCTTATTAATGTGCTTATCCGTGAGTTCCTGGATATCGATCTCTATGTTGCCTTTTAGGTCTTCGCTAATGTCCAGACCCTTTAATTCGTTCATAGCCGTCTTACGATCGTTACGAACTCCCACTTTGGCCTCTTCGCATTCGGCTTTGGCCTGCTTCGCGAGTTCCTTACGTCGTTCTTCCGTAAGAGGAGGTACGTTAATGATCACGCTTTCGCCATTGTTCATAGGATTAAAGCCCAAATTGGCGGCGTGGATCCCTTTTTCGATCTCGGGAATCAATGACTTCTCCCAGGGCTGGATAGAAATGGTCATACCGTCCGGTGTGCTTACATTGGCTACCTGATTCAAGGGTGACTGACTGCCGTAATAGTCTACCATGACCGAACTTACCATGGAAGGAGAAGCCTTACCAGCTCTGATGTTCACCAGCTTCTTTTCCAAATGGATCATGGCATTTCCCATGGACTCTTCGGTTGTCTCGAGTATCAATTTTATATCATCGTTCATATCCAAATTTAATTTTTTCTTTCGAAATCAACAATTATTCCAAAAATCGGTCGATTTGGCCAAACCTGTTACAGGTTTACTTTGGTGCCTATTTTTTCTCCTGAAATCACCTTCAACAGATTACCTTTAGTGTTCATGTCAAACACAATGATGGGCAATTCGTTTTCCTGGCTCAAGGTAAAGGCCGTGGTGTCCATCACTTTCAGGCCTTTCTTCAGCACATCTTCAAAACTGATAAAATCGAATTTTGTTGCATCGGCGTTCTTTTCAGGGTCACTGGTGTAGATCCCGTCCACTCGAGTACCCTTAAGGATCACGTCGGCCTCGATCTCGATGGCACGCAATACCGCTGCACTATCGGTGGTAAAATATGGATTCCCGGTTCCCCCTCCGAAAATAACGACCCTACCTTTCTCAAGGTGACGTACAGCCTTTCTCCTGATAAAAGGTTCGGCCACCTCATTCATCTTGATCGCACTTTGCAACCGTGTCTCAACGTTTTCGTCTTCCAGGGCGCTTTGCAATGCCAACCCATTGATCACCGTGGCCAGCATTCCCATGTGGTCCCCTTGCACGCGGTCCATACCGCGACTAGCACCGGCAACCCCCCTGAAAATATTGCCTCCACCAATTACGATGGCAACTTCCACACCTCTGTAGGTGATCTGCTTTATTTCCTGGGCATAGTCGTGCAGGCGTTCAGGATCGATCCCGTATTGGCGTTTTCCCATCAGGGCTTCTCCGGAGAGTTTTAATAAGATTCTTTTGTATTGCATGGCGGTGATTTACTTCAGCAAAAATAATGAAAAATTAAAGATGCTATAACGAATTTATGGTCCGGTCCAACAAATGGTGGGATCTTTGTCTTTACGTCCAGTGGTGGGATTTATGGACCGGGGGATACTGGTACAACAACGATTGCAACAGTCACTGAAACCAGTCCGATCCCCGACCCGACCGGTAATCCACGATCCGAACGATTACAAACTGCCGAACATATCGTCCAATCATCACAAGGGACATGTTTACGGTTGGCGGGATTGTATACCTTAGACCGTGGCGCACATAAGTTTTG
>JBCCHR010000439.1:0-2578 GCA_039028655.1 Bacteroidota bacterium | reverse complement strand
GGGACAGCGACGTGGATGAGGAGGAGGACGAGGACAATCCCGTGGATCATGTTTTGACCGGAAGTCACGATAGCCAGGTGAGTAAACATTGGCCCAATACCAACCTGGAAGCGTTGGACGAAGTCTCCAAGCGTGCGATCATCGAAGACATTGAGGCCGATTTCAAAAAAGGGTATCAAGGCATACTTCAGCTTCCCACAGAAGCCAAGTTTGGGGTGTTCATGGCGTATCGCTATTACAAATGCCTGCTACGCAAACTATACCGCACACCGGCCGTCGACATCAAGAATACGCGAATACGAGTACCCAACTATCAGAAGTTTGGAGTACTCACACGAAGCTATGTAAAATATCAACTTAATTTGGTTCGATAGGGCCGCAAACAAGATGGTTAAGCATACCCAACCCCTACAAAGTAACGTCTAAAAATCGTACCTTTACACTATGGAAATTGCGCTTTGGATTTTGATTTTTCTTACCACATTCTGCATCATGGAATTCATGGCCTGGTTCACCCATAAATACATTATGCACGGGTTCCTTTGGAGCCTGCACAAGGACCATCACAAGAAGGATCATGGCAGTTGGTGGGAGCGAAACGACCTCTTTTTCATCTTTTACGCGGCCGTAAGCATCCTCTGCTTCGTGGGTTGGCAGTACTACGGGTTTTGGGCCGGATTGCCTATCGGCCTGGGAATCTTCGCCTACGGAGTTGCCTATTTCTTTGTACATGATATTTTTATCCACCAGCGGTTCAAAATGTTTCGAAATGCGAATAATTGGTACGCCAAAGGCATTCGACGTGCACACAAGATCCATCACAAACACCTAGGGCAAAAAGACGGCGAATGCTTTGGGATGCTCTTTCCTCCGCTAAAGTATTTTAAAAAATAACAATGAACTACCTCTACCTCTGGTTGAACTTAGGTTCATTGCTCATCCCATTCTTCGTCAGTTTTCACCCGAGGTTGAAATTCTACCAAAAATGGCCTTCCCTGTTTCCGGCTCTTTTGATCATGATGGCGGTATTCATTCCGTGGGATATCGTATTCACCCAGCAAGGCTTTTGGGGTTTTAATGAGACCTATATCTCCGGATATCATTTACTGGGACTGCCCCTGGAAGAATGGCTCTTTTTTATCTGTATCCCCTATGCATGCTTTTTCACACACTACTCTTTGCTGTATTTATTTCCCAACTTTTCCTTTTCAAAACGAGCGACTCAGGGCATATTTGTAACGCTCATTACCGTGCTGGTGATATCGCTTTGGTATTTCTACGACCGCTGGTATACACTGGTCAACTTTAGCTATGCCATCGTCCTACTCGGACTGGTCTACAACTATCGTAGGCACCTGCTGCCACAATTTTTTGCCACCTACCTTGTTATTCTTATCCCGTTTTTTATCGTGAACGGAGTTCTTACAGGTACCGGGATCGACGATCAAGTGGTCTGGTACAACAATCTGGAGAACAGTGGGATTCGTATGGTAACAATTCCAATAGAAGATATCATCTACAATTTGGGCATGCTACTTACAGTTTTTGTTTTTACTGAAGAATTCGAGCGCCGTCGATCCAGCTAGAAGCGACCTGTCCCATTTCGGCTTCCTCATTTTTTACTAACTTTATTCTGAAACCGAAACCAACCCAGTATGTCGGAAAATAAACCCAGGGCCCTGATCGCATTCGCCAGCGCAATGGTCCTCATCATTGGCGCTATTGGTGTATTTGCACTCAATACGTCATCTCCCATAACCGAAGTAGACTATACCCCAAACGTCGAAATGATCGAAATGGCAGAAGAAACCGTCGAAATGGACATCTACCCCGACATGCCCTACTCCTTCGACTATATGACGGAAGGCGTGCAGCAACACTTGGATCGGGACTATACCTACGATGTAATTCCTTGGGAGCTCAAAGGTGGATTACTTTTTCAGGGCATTCATCGGCCCCAGGCCGGTACTTCCATCCGGATGCGACTGCTCCAGCCTGCCACCGTGTACTTCTTCTTTCATTCCAAAACAGATGGAGGCTATACAGAGATCTTTGAACAGCTCCCGGGCTGGAAAAAAATGGAGACCGCCCCGCAATACGACGTGAACAATGGTGACCATGGCCTTGACATGACCATGTACGAGCTCGAAGCCCAGGCGGGAACGATCGAAATACCACCCACCACCAAGGACCGCGCCTGCTTCAACATCGTGTTTCAATCTCCGTTTGGAAAACTGGCGGAGCCAGGATCTTAATCGGCTAAAAGTCCGTTCAATAATTCTTTCGTAGCGCGGCTATCCCAATCGGCAGCTCCTACCTTGTCCACTACGATCCCCCCTTTTTTGGAAATTACATAGGTAGTTGGAAGCGAGTTCCCTCGAATGGTTTGAGGGATCTGCTGTTTGGGAATGTAGACCGGAAAGTTGTAACCCTTCTTCTCCATGAATTTGTTGATCTTTTCTTCCGATTCCATGGAAACAAAATAGAAGTCTACACGATCGCCATATTCGTCATACAAGTTTTGAAGTGAGGGCATTTCCGCCACACAGGGCGGACACCAGGTTGCCCAAAAATTGAT
>JBCCHR010000438.1:0-2604 GCA_039028655.1 Bacteroidota bacterium | reverse complement strand
CCTCAGGAGTTCGTTGCCACCAACGATACCTTCGGCGAGTCGGGAACACCGGCACAACTAATGGCCAAATACGGTTTGAATGCCGATGCCATTGTTGCCGCCTGCAACAGAGTGATGTCGCGGAAATAAATTCAGAATATAAAAAAAAACCTCGCTATTGGCGAGGTTTTTATATGCTGAAACAGTTGTTTAATTAACTATCGGCGTCGAGGTAATCCGGTACCAGATCCCCATCTGCATCGGGGAAGCTCAAGTTCCCATTGGCGTCGATCTCCACCTCATCGGCAGTAGGTCGGCCGTCGTTGTCGTCATCAGAGTCGAGGTAGTTAGGAATGGTATCGCCATCCGTATCATCGTCCTCTTCAAGTCCGTTACCGTTCACATCCTCAACGATAGAAGGTACGGTGTCGTTGTCCTGATCACCCTGAATTGTGCTGTACAAATTAAATGTAAAAATGAGTTGGGCATAGATCGGAATCTCAGATCCCGCAGGAGGGTTTACGTAATAACCAAGACCTGCTGGCATGAACACGGCACCACGGCCAGGGTTCACCGGTTCGATGGTCCCATCGCCGTTCACAATGATATCTTCGGCCACGTTGAACTCGGTCAACGCATCCTGCAAGCCATTTACGATGGCTGTTTGGTCGAAGGTAACCGGAACTACCGACCCGTCGAATAACTTGGAATACGGGATGGAGGTGATCTCCTTATTAATATAGATCCCCGTGTAGGTGAGCGTCGAAATATCCGGGAACTGAGGGCTTTCCTCTCCCCCGCCCTGGGCTACTTTCAAATAGTATAGGTCATAGGTAACGCCATCGGTTACGCGGTCTCTCACATTTTTGGTAACCACCTGCTCAATGAGCGGTATCTTATCTGCATTATCGCCAGCGATCGTATCGAAGGTGATCACATAGTCGAAATCGGCTGGTGGATTCTCAAACTCCTCGTAGTTGTAAAAGTGGGTACGCAGGTATTCTTCCACAATGGCCGTGGACAAGGGTGCTTCGTCCCCCCGATCTCTCGCGGGAACAAAGTTATCCGGATCCGAATCGTCCGAACCGCACGACTGCACAAAAAGTGCCGTGAGCAGTACGATAGGTAGTATAAAATAAACTTTCTTCATCTTCCTTTTTTAGATGCCCGCAAGATACAATTTTCCGCTACTTTTGTAATCACTTTAACGCAGTTTTAATCACAGTGGTATGAGGATCGATAAATATCTTTGGTGCACCCGATATTACAAAACGCGCAACATGGCGACACAGGCTTGTAAGAAAGGAAGCGTGCGCATTGGGGAGGCAACGGTAAAACCGTCCCGCGAGGTGTACCCGGGAGATCAGATCTCGCTGCGGAAGAACCAGATCAACTACAGCCTTGAGGTGTTGGACATCCCGCCCAACCGTGTGGGTGCCAAGCTGGTTTCTTTGTATCGCACCGATACCACTCCCAAGGAAGCTTTTGAGAACCAGGAATTGCTGCAATTTGCCAAGCGGCATTATCGCAAAAAAGGCATGGGACGGCCTACCAAAAAGGACCGGAGGGACCTGGAAGATTTCGCCGATCAAGCGGACGAATAATCCCTATAGTATTTCTTATATTTGCCAGAGAATCCATTGAGAAGTTAATCACCGCGCATGTCCGACGATACCATCATTCTATCCAACCAGCAGATCGCCCATAAGATCCGTCGAATGGCCTACCAGGTCTATGAGACCAATGTTCACGAAAAAGAGGTGGTGATCGCAGGAATCAAGGAAAACGGATTTTTGTTGGCCAAACGTTTGAAGAAAGAGGTGGAACGCATCTCCTCTTTGCAGGTGGTGTTGTGTGAGGTATCCATCAACAAAAAGGAACCTACGCAGCCAGTGACCACGTCATTGCTGATTTCGGATTACGAAAATAAATCATTGGTCCTCGTAGACGATGTGCTTGCTACCGGTACCACGCTCATTTATGGGGTGATGCATTTCCTGGAGGTTCGGCTCAAGCAGTTTAAAACGGCCGTGCTCGTGGACCGCAACCATAAAAAGTATCCGGTGAAGGCTGATTTTAAAGGTATTTCCCTTTCTACTTCCTTGAACGAGAACGTAGCCGTTGTTTTCGATCGCAATACGATCACGGCGATACTAGAATAATTCCCACAGTATTTTTTCCACAATTTGTTCGGGGGTGCGTCCGTCGCATTCGATGGTGATGGTCGCCTTGGCGTAATAGAACGAACGTTCGAAGAGGTGTTTCCGGATAAAATCCTCAAGCAATTCTTTGGTTTGCAAGTGAGCGATCATGGGGCGATGCTCTTTTTCGAGGAACAGGCGTTCGGTGAGGGTGGTTACATTGTTCTTTAGATAAATGGTTTTGACGTCGGGATTGTTATTGAGGTCGTCCATCACCGTTCCATAGCAGGGGGTTCCTCCCCCGGTGGCGATCACGGCTTTATCATTGCTGGCGATAAGATCTTGCAGGGTGGTACCTTCTTTTCTGCGGAAGTAAATTTCGCCTTTGGACGCAAAGAGGTCGGTTATGGTACTATTCTCTTCCTTCTCGATCTGGCTGTCGAGGTCGAAGTGCTGAAAGGAAAGGGCCGAACCCAGCAGGCCT
>JBCCHR010000437.1:0-2608 GCA_039028655.1 Bacteroidota bacterium | reverse complement strand
CACCCGATCCGGGTGGCGTTTTTTTTTGAGTATAAAAAATAATTAATCTTTCTGTAGGTTATACCGGCCGCGATCACGCCCCCGGGTGTCGCGTCCACGATTGTCTCTCTTAGGGTTATAATCACGTCTTGGGCGCTCTTTAAAACCTTCCGGTTTAGGCAAGATCGCCTTACGTGATACTTTTTCCTTACGGGTTCTGGAATCAATTCCGAAGTATTTCACGTCAAACACGTCGCCCATATTTACAACATCACTTACGTTCTCGGTGCGCTCCCATGCCAATTCAGACACGTGTAGCAACACTTCGTTGCCCGGTGCTTCGGTATACTCTACCACGGCTCCAAAGTCTAACATCTTGATCACTTTTACCTCGTAAATGCTTCCAACGTCAGGTTTGAAGGTTAGGGCGTCGATCTTGGCCAATACCATATCGATCCCGGCCTGATCGGTACCAAGGATCTCGACCAATCCTTCTTCGGTATCCGGATCTTCGTTGATCACAATGGTGGTCGAAGTTTCCTTCTGCAATTCCTGGATCACTTTTCCTCCAGGACCGATCAAGGCACCAATGTACTCTCCAGGGATGGTAGTAGTCACCATTTTTGGAGCGTGTGGTTTCACATCTGGGTTTGGTGCGGAGATAGTATCTGTTAGTTTCTCAAGGATATGAAGACGTCCGTCTCTGGCCTGCATTAAGGCTTTTACGAGGATCTCGTAGCTCAATCCCTTCACCTTGATGTCCATCTGGCACGCAGTGATCCCATCGGCGGTTCCGGTTACTTTAAAATCCATATCCCCTAAGTGGTCCTCGTCACCGAGGATATCACTAAGAACTGCATATTTTCCACTTTCGGCATCCGAAATAAGCCCCATGGCAATCCCGGAAACAGGTTTGATCATTTGTACTCCAGCGTCCATCAGGGCCATGGTTCCGCTACAAACGGTAGCCATGGATGATGATCCGTTCGATTCCAATACCTCCGATACTACACGAACAGTATAAGGACAATCGTCCGGGATCATACCTTTCAAGGCACGTTGCGCCAGGTTACCGTGCCCAACTTCGCGTCTTGAAGTACCTCGGATAGGTCGAGCCTCTCCCGTACAGAAAGGAGGGAAGTTGTAGTGCAGATAAAAAGTCTCTTCGCCTTCGTACGACGGCATGTCTATCTTGTTAGCCTCTCTGGAAGTTCCCAAGGTTACAGTAGCCAAAGCCTGAGTTTCTCCTCGGGTAAAGATGGAAGATCCGTGTGTGGAAGGAAGGTAATCCACCTCACACCAGATTGGGCGAATCTCATCAGTCTTTCTTCCGTCCAATCGAAGCCCTTCATTCAAGGTTAGATCTCTCACCGCTTCCTTTTCGGCTTTGCGGTAGTATTTGGACACCAAATCGCCAATTTCTTCGAGTTCTTCCTCGCTAAAAGTAGCTTTGATCTCTTCTTTTATTTCTGAAAAGGCCATGGTGCGCTCCTGCTTGCCCGATCCCGCTTTTGCGATGGCATACACTTTATCGTAGGCCATGTCGTGGATCTTTTTCTCCAGCTCTTCATCCACTTCCTCTTCAGGATATTCACGCACTTCTTTCTTTCCGAAGGCCTCAGCAAGTCGCTCCTGGGCGGCACATTGTACCTTAATGGCCTCATGAGCAAACTTGATCGCCTCGGTCATTTCCTCTTCCGAGATCTCTTTCATCTCACCTTCCACCATCATCACAGAATCGGCAGAAGCTCCAATCATCATATCGATATCACTCTCCTCAAGCTGTGCTCGGGTAGGGTTGATGATGAGTTGTCCATTCACACGGCCCACACGAACTTCCGAGATCGCACATTCAAATGGAAGGTCCGAAAGCTGGATACATGCCGAAGCGGCCAAACCGGCCATGGCATCGGGCATTACATTTTCGTCATGAGACATCAACTGGATCATGACCTGGGTCTCGGAGTGGTAATCCTTTGGGAACAGGGGGCGCAGCACTCGGTCTACCAATCGCATGGTAAGTACCTCACCGTCGCTGGGTCGAGCCTCTCTTTTAAAGAATCCGCCCGGGTAACGACCCGAAGCGGCAAATTTTTCGCGATAGTCTACCGTAAGCGGAAGAAAGTCGAGATCCTTTTGCTCGTAGTTGGACACTACGGTGCAAAGCATCATACATTTTCCAGACTGAACCACGACAGAGCCGTGCGCCTGTTTTGCTAATTTTCCGGTTTCGATAGAGATCTCCCTACCGTCACCAAGGTCTATGACCTCTTTAAATACATTAGGTATCATTTTGATTTGTTTTTCATTGTTACACGCCCAAAATGCGGGCCTGTAATTTAATTTGGTCGGTGTTCGGCTGTCGAACACATCGTTGTTGTGTTGTTGTGGTTTCGACCAATGAAAAACTAAAGGGTAGCTTTTTCAGTATGTACTTCAGAATAAATTCCGAAGAATATAAAAAGGGCTCAAAAGAGCCCTCCAATAATTATTTACGCAATCCAAGTTCTTTAACGATCGCACGATATCTCATGATATCTTTCTTCATCAGGTAATCTAACAAAGAGCGACGCTTTCCCACCAACTTCACCAGCGAACGCTCGGTGCTGTAGTCTTTGTGGTTATTCTT
>JBCCHR010000436.1:0-2614 GCA_039028655.1 Bacteroidota bacterium | reverse complement strand
TCACTTCCTCGGTTGATAAAAGCAGCGTTTTTACGTAATTCAATAATTAAATTCTATAAAATATGATAACGAAAGATCAAGTATTGGACGCCCAAACGAAATGGGGCAATGGAGTAGTTAAAATTGGATCCCTGAAAAGTAACAGGCCGGAATGCGAGGCTTACGCAAGTGAGTTCCTGGATGAGCGATATGCCTTCGGGGCGGGGCCGGTCGTGTTCAAGCCAACCAAATGTGCCTTACAACAATTTCGACCTACCAAGCCAGAGGCTCTGTCGTATTTCATTGCGGGAGATGACCGCGCCTGTGCCGAAGATAAAGGATTCGCGATCCAGCCATGGACCAAGGTCCGTTTTGAGAACGCCGGAATGATCCTCGAAGAGAATCGGGCGATTGCTATGGGGAATTATTTTTTCACAGATCTTGATGGCAATGAGGCCAAAGTGGAATACACCTTTGGTTATAAATTGATGGATGGTGTGTTGAAGATAGATGTGCACCATTCGTCCTTTCCATTTCCAGATCCTGTAGATGCCGTCTAATGCACAACAGTCTATTTCTTTTATGCCCTACCGATTGTTTAGAAGCAACTATTAATCGTGCTTTTGGACATGACAATTATTTTTATACCTCCCTGGGGAATTCGTTCGATTCCGACCGAAAGACGCTGGATAGCATAAGAGAAGTAATAACAAAACACGATATACGAACTATAAGTTTCGTCCTTGCCAGTGATAATAAGATCATATCTGATGCGCTGAATGGACAATTCTTTTCTGAAGTTCGTGATCTGGAATCTTTTTACCGAGAGATCAGCATACAAAAAGACCGTTCCCATCTTTCATGGCAAGTTGGTGACGGTCGGTTTGCGATGCTCTCTTATTATTTGAACAAACGCATCAAAGAACTGCGGCTTCAATTGTATAGCTCATTTAGTGATTCCATAGATATTCAGGGTCGGATTTACGATAGAGAAGGGCAAACTTTTAAGGAGATTTACTCTGATTTGATCTGCATGGATAAGTATTATTTGAATTAAATAGGATATGGAGTACAATCGCAGAGAGTTTATTTCTTTTTTGGGCAAGGCAAGCTTGGGAGCGATGGTTATACCACCCTTTTTGATGGGTTGCGGAAGCACGACAACTCCCGTTGGAACCAGTGCCTTGTCCTGGGAAGTTCTGGACCATTTAAAGATGGTTCCGCTAAAGGGCTTACCTGCGATGGATACAGATGATCTGCTGCTGTCTCCAGGTCTCCATTATCACGTTATTGTGAGATGGGGAGATCCAATAAGTGATCAAGACACCTTTGGTTTCAATAACGATTTTACCTGTTTTATTCCATTGGAGGATGACAACCCGAAAGACGGATTGCTATGGGTTAACCATGAGTATGCGAATCCACTTTTTGTTTCGAAATTCAATTACAGAGACTACGACGAGCCACTTCAGCATAAAACAAAAGCACAGGTTGATGCAGAAATGTACAATGTGGGAGGCAGTATTGTTAGGATTAGAGAAATTGACGGCCGATGGAAGGTAGTGGAAAACGATCCTCATAATCGCCGTATAACCGCCCAGACACCCATGGATATCAACTGGGACTTTCCCATCAAGGGGAAGACTACCGCAATGGGGACTAACAGCAACTGTTCTGGTGGAATTACCCCGTGGAATACATTTCTAACGTGCGAAGAGAATTACGACAGTGCATTTGGAGAAACCGAATACGATGAGACAGGTGCAGCTTCTCATCGGCCAAGCTGGTCCGGCTGGGAAAAGTTTTATAACTACCCACCGGAACATTATGGTTGGGTGGTCGAAGTAGACCCGAAAACCGGACAGGCTCAGAAGCATATTGCATTAGGCAGGTTTGCCCATGAATGCTGTACGCTTTTTGAACTGGACGATAAGCGTGTGGTAGCCTATACGGGCGACGACAAAAACGATGAGTGCCTGTATAAATTTGTTTCTTCGGAACCCGGATCCTTAAAGGAAGGAACTCTGTTTGTTGCAGACACCGAAAACGGAAAATGGCTCGCTATGGATTGGGAAAGCCAACCCGTGTTGAGAAGCAAGTTCAAAGACCAGACGGAGGTCCTTATTCGAGCCAGAGAAGCAGCTAAGCTGCTAGGGGCAACCCCATTGAATCGTCCGGAGGATATAGAGATCGATCCGGTAACCGGAAATGTTCTTATTACGCTAACCAACAACAAGGCGAGGAACGATTATCATGGTTCCATTCTTAAGATCGAAGAGACCAATGGTGCTTTCGATGCGACTACCTTCCATGCGACTACCTATCTGGCGGGTGGAGAGGAAAACGGCTTCTCGTGCCCGGACAATCTTGCCTTCGACCTGGCAGGTAATTTATGGATGACATCGGACATGTCGGGCAGTGCGATGAACAAAAAGGGCAGCCCCTATCTACCCTTTAAGAACAATAGCCTCTTTGTAATACCCAGATACGGAGAGGACGCTGGAAAGGTGATTCGCGTGGCATCTGCCCCCAAGGATGCGGAGTTCACCGGTCCATGGTTCTCTCCCGATGGGAAGACCTTATTCTTAAGTGTTCAGCATCCGGGAGAACGAACTACCCAGGTGAGTAATCCAAC
>JBCCHR010000435.1:0-2617 GCA_039028655.1 Bacteroidota bacterium | reverse complement strand
GTGAAAACGATAGTGGGTGAAGAAGAATCTTTTAGGCTAGATTTTTTTGATTCTTTTTTGATCAATGCAAAAAAGAATGAATCCTCTTTGGAGAAGCAAAGAAAATGAAGAGAAGAAACTTCATAATAGAAAAAAATGAAAACCGATTATCGGTAATCCGACAGATCGCCATTCACTCTGATATAATTGGTGAAATCAAGCTTCCAACGATAGTTACTGCAACCCATTTCGGTATATATCTCGTAAGCTGGTTCATGAACAATTCTTTTACGAAACACCACACTGTCCTTGTCCTCCAGGGAAGGAACTTCCCTTTCCGCACTTAGAATCATCAAAAGCTTACTGGTGTGTTCATGATTGGAATTTCTAGTGAAACCTTTGTCCACCCGATACCAAATGTATGCCGTAATTTGACTGTCAATTTCCTTAAACTTAAGACTATCTGCATATACAATACGATCTGGATTGGTCGCAAGGATGCGAATCCTATTCGTTGCGATCGCATACAAACAGCCCAAGCGATCATCCAAATCGGTAATTGCGACCAGGGTGAAGTCATTTAGCGGTTCGCTTTCCGAAATAGTCGGAGCTGTCGCATTCCATTGGTCGATAGATTGCTTTGCAGCCAAAGGGATTGCTATCTTATTAATCACAAGTTGGTTAATACCGTAGATGGCACCCACGGAAACGAATGCTATTAGAAGGATTTTGAACAGTTTACGCCTAGTCAATCGATTGTTTCTTGCAGTAAAAAACCTATTTCATTGCACCCTTCAACGCAGCCTCGCCCCCCACAACAGGCAGCTTTAGCGACGTCTCGCCCAACTTAATGGTAAGCTCGGTTCCCGGTTCGGGATGAAGCGTGTAATCCTTATCACTGGAAAAGATCATTAGTCCGATCTGTTGTCCTTTTTTGATCATCTGGTCGTCCGGATTGAGATCGAAGGTCACCGTGTAGAATTTCCCTTTTTCAAGCGGTTCGCTCTTACGGATGGACTTGTAATTTTGAGGGTCGGCCCACCCTCGGGTGATGATGTTATCGGTGATCTTTACGCCTTCGCCTTCGTTCCACGGTAAGGATACCAACCATACCGAAAGATTTGCCGCGGGCTTGCTACTGGACAAAGTGACGGTTATTTCGGGAACTCCAGAAATATGGAGGTCGTTGGTAAGTTTAGGAGTAACATATAACAGGCGGTGGTTGGAACTGGCCAATTGCGCCAGGGAATCTCCCGAGAAGGTGTAATTGTCTACCAGGGTTTCCATTCCTTTGCTCGTCTTTTTAGAAAGACCCAGTCCCCCCATTTTTGTACCTCCTGAACGCAACCTCATTGTCACTTCCGAAGCATCAGGATGTGGGTAGTTGGCATAAGGGGTAGGTTTATTGCCCTTCACGTCCTCGCGAACGATCCATGACTTGGCATCTTTTTCCACTCCATTGTCAACCCCATGCAGGTATTTGGTAAACCAACGGTTCATCAATCGTATCGGTGGTGGTCCGCCATGCCCTTTCTGATGGTAATAGATCTGCGTGGGGAGTCCCATCTCCTCCGCTTTTTTGTAAATACGGTAGCTGTGCTCCGGCATCACATTCCAATCGTTGAAACCATGCGCCATCAAGAGGGCGGCCTTCATGGGTGCCATGTCGTTCATATAATCCCGTCCGGCCCAAAAGTCGTTGTAATCCCCTGTGATGCGATCCATGCCATTCTTCATTTCTGTATCGCGAACGGTAGCGTTGTTATAGGCACGCTTTGATTCGTCACCACTATGGATAAAGTCATAAAGTACGTCAATATCTTCCCCAAGATATCCTCCCGGTGAGCGAACCAATCCATTGGATCGGTAATAGTGATAATAGGAAGTATTCGGGGCGATAGGTATGATCGCTTCAAGGCCTTCAACCCCGGTGGTAGCAGCCGCAACAGGGATGGTTCCATTATAGGAAGTTCCCGTCATACCCACTTTGCCGGTCGACCAAAACGCAGTAACGGTTTCACTGCCATCAGGAGAGGTATATCCCTTGGCACGTCCACATAGCCAGTCGATCACCGCTTTGGGTGCCAGTGATTCGTTATCGCCGCCTACCGTGGGTGAGCCTTGAGATAGTCCGGTACCTGGAGACGAAGAGTGAACAACAATATATCCCCTGGGTACCCAGGTTTTGATCTGAGAATTGGAAATAATGGGGCGTTTGCCTTTTCGCTGTACTTCAGGATGCACCCGAGGTGGTGCCTTTTCTCCGATTTCGTGTTGTACATTCCAAAACAAACCATCAGGAAAGGGATAGGCGATTCCGGCATAATAGGGACTGGACTCGTACACTACCGGAAGCTTCAGGCCTTCGGTGTCTGTTTGATAGGGTCGAGTAACCCCAACATGCATTCGGTCCGGTTTACCGTCCCCGTCTGTGTCGAAAGTAGTTTCCACCCACAAGTCGTGTCTTATCCACTTCTCAGAATCTTGAAAGGCAGGTACAATTTGCGCCTCTCCGTCTTTAAATACAGGAACGGCCTTTTCCGAGGGCTGCCCATAAGCGGAGAATGAAATGGACAAAAATGAAACGATCAATACGTAAGGGAAGAAGAATTTTTTCATTGCAATGGCTGTTTTTATG
>JBCCHR010000434.1:0-2624 GCA_039028655.1 Bacteroidota bacterium | reverse complement strand
GTCTTTTTTTTTGGTGAATTCCATCGATCTATCCGATCGCCACAAAAATGGAAAAGCCAAAAAAAAAGACCGTACTCACTGACGGTCTCTTATTGTTTTTCTACGGAATAAATTACTGAGCAAAAACTACCTCTCCGCTTGCCTCCTGGGCCTTGAACTTTTGCACGAGTTCCAGTGCGTCAGGTATCACATCGCTGCACAGAATGATGAGCGAACCTTTTTCCGCATTTTTGACGGCATGGGTAATGGCTTCCTTTTCCGAAGGAATGATCGTCGTCTTCTTATTGGGATCTTTTGCTTTGATCCCATCATCCAGCATTTTTATCAATTCTTCCTCGGTTTTCCCTCTCAATCGCTTGTCCTGTCGAATGATCACTTCATCAAACATTTCGGCGGCGATGCTTCCCATCTCATTGTTGTCTTCCTCGCGTCGATCACCGATACCGGCGATGATGCCCACTTTCTTGGTACACTCGAGGTTGTCGGCAAATTTCTGAAGGGCCCGCATGCCCGCGGGATTATGGGCGTAGTCGAGCAAGATGGTAAAGTTCTCAAACTCAAATAGGTTGAGACGTCCCGGTGTTTGCGACGCCGATGGGATGAAGGTCTCAAGCGCTGCTTTCATGTCCTCGATACTGATCCCTCGAATATTAGCAGCCAGGATAGCTGGCAGGATGTTCTGGATCATGAATTTGGCCCTACCACCATAGGTAAGTGGGATATCTTCTGCCTTCATGATACGCATCTTCCAGGTTCCTCGGCAAATGGTTACGAATCCATTTTCATACACTGCCGTAATACCTCCCTTGCGTTGCAACGCCTGAATACGTGGGTTGTTCTCGTCCATGGAGAATAGCGCCAGGTTGCAATCGATGCCTCGTCGCATGTCGTAGACCAAATCGTCGTCGGCATTGAGGATGGCATGGCCATCGGGCAACACGGTTTCGGGGATCACCCCTTTAACGCGAGCCAACTGCTCTACGGTATGGATACCTTTTAGTCCTAAATGATCGGCTGCGATATTGGTAACGATTCCAATGTCGCAATTGTTAAAGCCAAGTCCTGCTCGTAACAAACCTCCCCTGGCCGATTCCAGCACGGCGAAGTTCACCGTGGGATCTTTCAACACAAATTCGGCGCTCGCCGGACCCGTGCAGTCGCCCTTCATGAGCAATCGGTTTTGGATATACACTCCATCACTGGTGGTATAGCCTACTCGATAACCGCTCATTTTAGCGATATGCGCCATTAATCGAGTAGTCGTGGTCTTTCCATTGGTTCCGGTGATCGCGATGATCGGGATGCGACCTGTATCACCCTTGGTCGGGAATAGCTTGTCCACCACCGGTGCTGCGACGTTTCGCGGCAACCCGGTTGTGGGTGCTAGGTGCATCCTGAATCCGGGACCGGCATTTACTTCCAATACGGCGCCTCCAGTTTCGGACAGCGGTTTGGTAATATCATCGGTCATCACATCGATTCCGCAAATATCCAGATCGATGATCTTCGAAATACGCTCGGCCATGGCAACATTGGCAGGGTGAACGATGTCGGTCACGTCTTCTGCAGTACCTCCGGTACTCAAATTCGCGGTGTCTTTTAAAATAAGGCGTTTTCCATCCTCTAACACCGAATCCTGAGTGTATCCGGCATCCTTGATAATGGTCTCGGTGAGGTTATTGATTGTGATCTTAGTAAGCACATTTTCATGCCCGAATCCTCGTCGCGGATCCTCATTCACCTTATCTACCAACTCTTTGATGGTGGATTTCCCATCCCCAATCACATGGGCCGGCGTTCGAATGGCAGCGGCCACAAACCTATTATTGATCACCAACAAACGGTAGTCGTCACCCGTAATGTACTTCTCCACGATCACTCTTCGGGACACCTCCTTGGCAGCATGAAAAGCGACCAGGGCATCCTCATAGTTCTGGATATCCACAGTGATCCCCCGCCCGTGATTTCCATCAATGGGCTTTATCACCAGTGGGAAACCTACATACCTACAGGCCTCTTCAAGGCTTCGCTCGCGGCTAATGATATCTCCTCTTGGCACCTCCACTTCGGCTTGCTCTAGCAAGTATTTGGTATCTTCCTTATCACAGGCCAGCTCTACGCCAATACTGCTGGTTTCGGAAGTAACCGTAGCTTGAATTCGTTTCTGATTGGCGCCGTAACCCAATTGTACGAGCGAATATTTGTTCAGGCGTATCCAAGGGATTCCACGGCTTGCAGCTTCCTCAACGATCGATCCGGTACTTGGCCCGAGCCGTTCGGCTTCCCGCAATTCGCGCATTTCCTGGATGTCCTCTTCCAGGTCGTAGGCCTCTCCTTCGATCAACGCCTCACAAATTCGAACGGCTGCACGCGCCGCATAGCGCCCTACCGATTCTTCAATATAAGAGAACACCACGTTGTATACACCTTCTTCCCCATACCCACGAGTTCTTCCAAATCCCGTGTCCATATCCGCGAGGGTTTGGATCTCCAGGGCAATGTGCGAACGTTTTAATCCAAATGCTAGTCTAACGAAAACTGACAATATATAAACTGATATCGCAAATGCAGAACTCGAATTCGATTCCGATCCGATTTGATTCGGTTTCAACCCTGAAAGCATG
>JBCCHR010000433.1:0-2654 GCA_039028655.1 Bacteroidota bacterium | reverse complement strand
GAAAAATCTTCTCCGGGAGTCTAAGGTTAGTAAGTATTCAATAAGTGAATAAACTCTAAAAACCGGGAACAACATGAGTGCTCGGATCCGAATTGTTTATACCGACAGATTCTCGGAACCTAAAACGGGTCGCTCCTCGAAACTCAGTTATCAAAAATACCAACCTTGTTCAAAGGCTTTCGCCGTTCTCACGCCAAAACAATTTATTGCTTCATAAAATGATAGGTTCCGCTTCGGCCTTCCACAACAACCGAAAGTAAATAAGAACCTGTCGAAAGATTAGTTACATCCATCACTCCTTTGAGATCGTCAATTCGTTGTTCCAAAATTCGCTGCCCCAGCAAGTTGTAAACTTCCACCCGCTCGATCGTTGCATTAGCCTGAAAATGCAACATCCCGGTAGCAGGATTGGGCGCAAAGGCAAAATTTGCAAAGGCTACATCCCCTACTCCCAATATATCGCTGTTCACGGCACTGGTCCATGCCATTTGCGAAGTGGGGCCTGGTTGAATGGTCCCAATCACCGTAGTCATACCGTTAGTGGTGTTTACTTCTCTCAATTGGGAGTCGCCTACAGCAGGGTTGAATGAGGTGATAAAAGTTTTGCCTGTGCTGGGATCGTAGGACATTCCTCCTCCAAAATCGGCATTGAATCCCAAAGGACCGAGGGCGGTGGGCACGCCATTGGAGGTATTTAATTGGTACAAAATGTCGTCGTCGATGTCATAGGTGAAGGCGTTGCCATTGCCGTCAATGGAGATCGCAATGGGAAGCCGTAAACCGGTATTTCCAATGGGAGTGACTCCCATGGTCACAGGATCGATCGATGAGAGGGTCGAAGTATTGGTCGTCCCATCCGTAGAAATACCCATCAATGCTCCGGTATTTGGGTTGAACTCCAATCCGGTAAAATTCTCTCCCGCCGGTGGATTCACCGTCCCGGCGAAGGTGTAAATGCCTGTTTCAATATCCACTTCGTACATATTACCGGCATTGTCGATCACATGGGCGGTGGTGTTTCCGGGAAAGATCGCCCCTGCCCCGTCAAAATCGGCCGTGCCGCTAGGACCAACGAAGTTGAAAACACTTGGGTCTGTCGAGTCGATGAAACCAAAATCGTCACCTACATTCTCAGGCCCATACAACCATATCTGCGGACCGCGACTGTCAAAGTTATTGGGATCCTCATCCCTGATCGCAGCGAAATGGGCTTCTAGTATCCCAAGTTCTTCCGAAGTAAAAACATCAGTAATCGCTCCCATATGATTGTTCTCCAATTCGGCCAGGAGGTCGTTCAGGTCTCGATTGGTTTGCGCATTAAACAAGGTACTACTGCCAAGGAAAAAGAGGCAGCATAAAAGTTGAATAGTTTTCATGATACAATTTTTAGAGTTCACTCAAAACTATTCATTATGAGGACACTAAATCGGATTTTGGGACGAACGACAGGGAATTGTTGACGAATTACGGACGGCGCTATAGATTGCGCTTGTAGGTTCGCGACAAGGGTATTTCAATGTTGGGAACCAGAATGACCAAAGCACTGGTGGTAGACTTGATAAAATTGGTATTGATCGCATACGAACGATGTACGCGGACGAAGTTTGGTGGCAAGCTCTGCAGAACCACCCCCAGCGAATTGCGGTCCACCAATCGTTTTTCAGCGGTATGGAATTCGACATAATTTCGATCTGCCTTCACGTATTTAAGGTCGTCGAAATACACCCGTTGTTTGTTATTGAGTTCGATATGTTTTTTGGTGACCGTTTTCACGATCTCTTCTTTTTCCATCTCTGCCTCTCGGGTCTTTCTTCTGGAGCGCAAATATTGTCGCAGCACCACCAAAACCACCACCAGCAAGACACCTGCGACGCCTAGTACCAGATACAAATTGTTCTTAAAGAAAGAATTTGCCTTTGCCAAATTGGTATTCTGTTCTTCCAACTGCGCCAACTCGGCATTGTACTTTAGAATGGCCGAGAACGCCTCCTTTTGTCGGGCCGATATGATCTTATTGATCGTGGTGGAATACGAAAGATATTGTACCTCCTTGGCGGCATTTTTACCATGGTAATAACGAGCCAGGGTAGAATAGGTAATGTCCAGGTAATCCAGGTACTTGGTGGTATCCACTTGCGTTAAATTCTCTTCCAACTTTTGGGCATAATACGTCGCCGAATCCCGGTTTGCCACAGCAAGTGAATAATCCAGCAGGTAATTGTGCACATTGAGGGCAACAAAGGTTCTTTTGGTCTGATAGGCCCTCCATTTGAACTCATTGGTGTACAAACGATAGTTTTCGATGTCCCCAACCTCTCGTGCGATCTCGCACAACTGTTCGTATTTTGAAAACGAAACCGACAAGGGTTCCTCGTCGCTAATGCTCAACAGGATTTCCTTTCCATGCTCAAAATCTCCCTGGTTTACATAGAACTTAGAGAGATACAACTTGGCAAAGGGCAGAATATCGTATAGTTTGTTTTCTTCTGAAAACTGAATGGCATACTCCCCTTTTCGGATCAGCTCTTTGAGATCGTCGGGTCGCATTGGTGAAGGTAACGAGTTATACGCAATATCGAGTTCGGTGATATAAGCCCTTCCAAGGAGCCGATGATCGTTGGCCTCTTTCGCCGCCAATATTTCCCGCTGATTGT
>JBCCHR010000432.1:0-2660 GCA_039028655.1 Bacteroidota bacterium | reverse complement strand
GGACTGAAAAGCGAGGAGATCGATACCTTCTTTGTTAATCAGTTACAGGGCTTTACCGATGCGATCAATAATATTACCGGCACCATGAACAAGATCGGATTCATCATCAGTGTGTTTTCCTTACTGGTAGGAGGCTTCGGGATCGCCAACATCATGTTTGTGAGTGTGAAGGAGCGTACCAACCTCATCGGAATTCAGAAGTCGTTGGGGGCCAAGAATAAATTCATCCTGTTACAGTTTCTGTTCGAGGCTATGATCCTTGCCATCATTGGTGGAATGGTCGGGTTGTTATTCGTGTTTATCGGCTCGCTGATCGCCTCTTCTTTTACGGGCGATTTCCAATTCGTACTCTCTCCATGGAACCTGTTACTGGGAACCATGATCTCAGCACTCATTGGTCTTATCTCCGGAATCGTTCCAGCCATTTCTGCCTCCAGACTCGACCCCGTCGAGGCCATCCGTCAAGCGATGTAGATTTTACAGTGTGGTAGCCACCTGGGCATTTACCCATTCCAGAAAACGCTCGTCTTCGGCGGTAAAGGGATCCGGTGTGTGAGAATCGATATCGATTTGCCCAATATTCTTTCCGTCCTTGAACAACGGTACCACGATCTCTGCCTTTACATAGATGCTACAGGCAATGTAGTTGTCCTGCGCTTTCACATCGGGCACCACAAAGTTTTGGTTGCTCTCTGCCACCTGGCCACATATTCCTTTGCCAAACGGGATCACGGTATGGTCGGTTGGTTCCCCGGCAAAAGCTTTCAAATGTAATGTGCGCGTTTCGTGATCGGCAAAATAGAAACCTACCCAATCGTAGGCGGGAAGGTTGCCTTGCAGGAGTTCACAGATTTGAGTGAGTTTTTCTTCTGCGGAAGTCGATTCGGCTTGCACGATGGCGGTTACTCTGGGTCGTAGTATTTCCAAGTTTAATTTTTTTGGTAAAAGTATTTCAAATTGACATAAAATTCAACACCCAAACATCAATTTTAAATATGGGATAGCGTCGTTTTTTATATCTTGCTTCTTCTCACAGACAATCCGATTTTTGAAACAACTTATTCTCAAATATAAGTCGGTCATCCGCTTTGTTGCTCTCTTTTTGGGCTCGTATCTCGTGCTCACAGGAGCCTACGCACTTTACCTCCATCTTTCTAAGAATGGAAGCTATCCTCCCGATCTGGTCACCAACCTTGTCGCAAGACAAAGTAGCCAGCTCATAGAGAGTTTTGGATACGAGGCGGCCATTGTTCCTCATGAGTCGCAACCTACCATGAAACTTTTTGTGGAACGCGAGTACCTGGCCCGTATCATCGAAGGTTGTAATGCCGTAAGTATCATCATCCTGTTTATCGCCTTTATCATTGCCTTTGCCGAGAAATGGAAGAAAACCTTACTCTTCATCTTCGCTGGAGCCGTATTGATCTATGGCGTTAATGTGATCAGGATCGCACTGTTGGCGATCGCGTTGTACACCTATCCACAACATGAGCATGTGCTGCACGGAGTGGTGTTCCCCGGAATTATTTATGGGATGGTATTCCTGCTGTGGATGTTATGGGTACGAACGGTATCGCGAACCAAACAAGCGAAAACATGAAAAAGATAGTAACATGGTTTTTTGTGTTGATACTCGTGGGCTTATTGGTCGCTATACGAGCGTTTGAGAGCGAACTTTTCTACGATCCATTGATCGAGTTCTTTAAAACAGACCATAGCACCAAGGCCTTGCCCGAAATGGATCGTTTGTCACTCGTTGGTTATATCAGTATTCGTTTTTGGATGAATACCCTGGTCTCCCTTGGCCTGCTTTGGTTATTGTTTCGAAAGCGGGAAGTCCTTAAACTGTCGTTGCTGTTATTTGGATTGGTATTTGTTGTTCTCACAATCGCCTTCGCGGTGTTGCTCGGGATGGAGACCCCTGGAGATACAAATGCCTCGGGAGGTCATCTGGCACTGTTTTATGTGCGCCGGTTTTTAATACAACCGCTCTTTTTGTTGTTGTTAATTCCCGCCTTTTATTTTCAGAAGAAAAGCTAGCAACGTACCTTTGTGGCAAAGCAAAATGACCATGAAATTACGACCGTATATCACTGTTTTTAGTCTCACTCTTATGTTGGTTTCCTGCGGAAACGATAACAAAAAGACCACCGCCGAACCGGAAGTGGTCACCGTCGATAACACCAGCAAAAAAGAATATCAGCCTGCCGAAAGTGGAGTAACTTTCAAAGATTCCAAGGTGGGTGCGGCCTATGAGAATTATATCCTCCTCAAGACGGCACTGGTGAATACCGATGCAGCGACTACGGCACGACACGCTACCAACCTGATGACCGATTTTGCCAATATCGGAATGGAAAACGACGCGCTTGCTGCCACCCAAACCATCTACGAATCCACCGATGTTGCCGTGCAGCGCGAAGCTTTTGTTGCCGTTACTGCGGCCATGGAAAAACTCCTTGAAGGTGCGATCGAATCTGGTGTGATCTACAAGCAATATTGCCCGATGGCCTTCGATTTTAAAGGGGCGTTTTGGTTGAGCAATAGTAAGGACATTTACAACCCGTACTTTGGGGACGAAATGCTGCGCTGTGGTAAGGTAGACAGCGAAATCAAGTGATTTTAATACAATTTTAGACCTTCGCGTTACATTTTCGCGT